>JAHYIR010000026.1 GCA_019429305.1 Candidatus Cloacimonadota bacterium | reverse complement strand
TAACACGTAACAGCTTTTCCCCTTGCTTCTACCTCCGCAGGCTTTTACTGATCACAGATGACGTTTTTTTTTGTGTCCATTCGTGGTTAGTTTCTCTTTTTTACTCTGCATTCCTTGCTACGCGAAATCCATAACTAAAGAAACTATATGTCGGCAGATTCCTCCTCCGCACTTCTACTGAACATGCCTCTTCATAAGCAGCCCAACTGCCTCCTAGTCTGACACGAAAATCTCCACTAGATCTTCCTGTCGGATTTGTTCTGTAACCGGTTGGATATTCTCCATATCTATCCCAGACCCATTCATAGACGTTACCGCTCATATCATAGAGTCCCAATTCATTAGGGTTCTTCAGACCGACTTGCTTCGTGCCATAATCAGGATTTGTATTGCCACCGGGTAATCCGGCACCGGCATTCTCTCTATACCATGCCACCTCTTCGATGTTATTGCTCCCGCTATAAGAATAACCACGTGAGTTATTACCACCCATAGCAGCAAACATCCATTCCATTTCCGTAGGGAGACGATAGCCGTTTGCCAACCAATTGGCATTGACAAGATCGTGATTAGTGTCAACTGCTTTCCAGTTGGAAGGCCAATTATCAGGATCTATTCCATGATCTCCAAATTTATATACAGGAGTCAAACCTTCTTGCAAGCTCAAGCGGTTACAGTACTCTATCGCATCAAACCAGGAAATCTGCTCTACAGGTCGGTTGGCATTATTTACATGAAAAGAGGGATTACTGTTCATCACTGTTTCATATTCTGCCTGAGTGATCTCATATTTTCCGATATAAAAAGGTGACAGAGTTACCGAATAACTGGAAGCAGGATTGAAATCTCCCCCTTGTATGAGAACCATTTCTGGAGCAGTACTGATCCTGTATTCTGCTGTCGCTACTTCACTCTCGATCCAATGATCTTTGAAAGCTCTGGCTTTTATGACCATATCTTCACCGATCATGACCGGTTCGGTATAGATTACCGAGTTCGCTGTCGGAGTCGTACTGTCAGTAGTATATCTGATAACAGCATTTTCAGTAGCACTGCTAATAACTACTATCTGTTCTTCAGCATATAATCCGGCAGGTGGTGTAAAGGTCGGAATGGCAACAATGCCGGTAATTTTATAAGAAGCGGTCGCTACAGCACTTTCGATCCAGTCTTCTTTATAAGCCCTTGCTTTAATAGTAGTATCCTCAGTGATCAATATCGGTTCCACATATTCATGGGCATCTACCGTAGGAGTCGTTCTGTCGGTAGTCTGCCTGATAGTTGCACCCTCGGTTTCACAGATAATCCTAATATACTGTTCCGAGGTATAAATACCTTCCGGTACTTCAAATACCGGTGTTGCCACAGTTTCTTGGAGAACGATCTGATAACAAGCCGAAGTTATCGTGCTCTCTATCCAGCCCTCCTTGAACGCTATTGCTCTGATACATATATCGCTTTCAACTCTGATCGGTCCTACATATTGCTCTGAGGTCATTGTCGGTTCAGTCAGGTCTAATGTATATCTAATTACGGCACCTTCGGTAGCGGTTCTGATAACTACATTCTGCACGCTGTTATAAGTCCCCGCCGGAGGTCTGATAGTCGGAGCAGCTACTGTCCCTGTGATGATATATTCTCCTGTAGCAATATCACTCTCCAGCCATTCTTCTTTAAATGCCCTTGCTTTGATCACTTTATCGGTCTTGATGTTTATTGGTTCACTGTAGAGTTCTGATTCTCTTGTTGGTTCACTCCCATCGATCGTATATCTGATCTCGGCATCGATCGTTGTCGTACTGATAGAAACTAATTGAGGAGCTGTAAAAGTTCCACCGGGAGGTTCCAAGACGGGATTAACTACCTGTGCTATTTCCGGTTCTAAGACCGGTTCAGGTTCCGGCTCTACCCTCTCTCTGCAAAATAAAACAAATAGTAAGATTATTATACATAACAGAATTATTAGAAAGAATAGTAATCCCTTCTTCATCTTCTCCTCTTTTTCGATTGCTCTTTTTTTATTAACTCAAACCTGTTTGCCTAATATGGAAAAAATACTCTTATCTAACTTGTTAATTTGTCAAGACATAATGACTCTTCCTACTAAGTGATAAATCATAATCTGAAGTGTAAACCTCAGGTATGGGACAAAGTCCCATTGGGGAAGCAGGCAAGTTTAGGCCATCCTTATTCCAGACACTGAAGTGTCTGGCTATCATATTTCATACCCCCTCCGGGGCATGAAAACAATCAACCCGGAGCGCGGCGACGGGTGACATATGATCGCATAGACTTGAGCTGTGAATTTTACTTCGAAGCTATACCCCACCAATGGACTTGCTTCTACCTCCGCAGGCTTTTCCTGATCACTGATTACTGATCACTGTTTTTACCCTTCCGCAGGATTTCCCGTAACACGTAACTCATAACACGTAACAGCTTTCCCCTTGCTCTTCCTCCCTTTGGCTTTTACTAATAACTACATAGCTAATTATTATTATCTAAATGAAAAAACATCTTGACAATATGAACCCTGACAGTAAAAGAATCTTATCTATCATGGCTAAAAGTAAGGGCATTAGATAGAGGTTCTGATGAAAAAATATAACTTAGTTTTTCATATCGATCATATTCGTATCAAAAAATTTCGAAATTATAATACTTTGTAGATAAAGATGTATTCATTCTCTAACCATAGTTAGGAGGTCATCATGTCTAAGAACAAGATATATCCTTTACTATCCGCTATTATGCTTGTATTAGGGTTTTCTTTTTTATCAGCACAGGACTTTGCCGGAGGTTCAGGTACAGAATCGGATCCATGGCAGATCGAGACAGCTGAGCATCTGAACAATGTTCGTAATTATTTGGGTGCAGAGCACAGTGATAAGTTTTTCATCCAAATAGCCGACATCGATTTGGGAACTCCCCCCTGGAACGAAGAAGAAGGATGGGAACCGATAGGTGATTCGGTCACTAACAGTTTTCAGGGTTCATATAATGGTTCAGGACATATAATTGACGGGTTATATATCAACAGCCCACAAGGAGAGCATCTTGGTCTATTTGGCTATACCAGGTTAGCAACGATCAAAAACCTTGGTTTGCCTGATGTTGAGATAACAGGATATAGATATATCGGTGCTTTAGCCGGTGTAGCACACGAAACGATAATGAACAATTGCTATAGTATGGGGAATATTGATGCCGATACAGTTGCTGGAGGTTTAGTTGGTAATAGCTACTGGCATTCAATAATCAGTAATTCTTTCAGTTCTGTAGATATTGACGGAGAAAATACTTTTATAGGTTGCTTGGTAGGATCGAATAGCAGAGCTATCATTAGTAATTGCTACAGCGCCGGTAATGTCTCCGGTTCTAACTTTGTAGGAGGTATGGTTGGTTCAAACGGTTATTTATCACAGATTATCGACAGTTATAGTATTGGATATGTTACAGGAACTGGTACAAGTGTCGGTGGTTTGGTAGGTTGGCGAAATCAAGGGAGTACCAGCAATAGTTTTTGGGATATTGAAACCAGCGGTCAGACAACCTCACAGGGAGGAATAGGGCGTACTACCGCTCAAATGACCTATCCATATGATGGCAATACCTATGTTCAGTGGGATTTTATAAATATCTGGGATCATGATATTACCGGCGAATTTAATAACGGATATCCTCTACTTAGATTTTATCATGAATCGACTACTCACTTTGCCGGGGGAACTGGGACGCAAGCAAATCCCTGGCAGATCGCCAATGCAGTGCAACTCAATAATGTCAGATACTATTTGGGAGAGGAACATGATAACAAACACTTTATTCTGACGGCAGACATCGATTTGGGGGTATCACCATGGAATTATGATGAAGGTTGGGTACCTATCGGAAATTCATTAGCTAATTCTTTTCAAGGGCATTTCAATGGTGCCGGGTATAGCATCAGCGGATTGACTATCAATAGAAACGATTCCGATAATCAGGCTCTGTTCGGATGTACTCTCAGTGCTTCAATAGCAAATGTAACCCTTGAAGAGGTTGACATTAGCGGTTTTAACAAAGTTGGCGGATTAGTGGGTATCAATATTAACTACTCAACAATAACCCAATGCAGTGTTGCCGGTGTTATCAATGGAACCGGCAATAATATCGGCGGCTTGGTCGGTTTCAATAATAATTCTCTGATCGAAAATTGCAGTTCGACAGCAGTTGTATCTTCAACAGAAAACTATATAGGTGGTCTGGTGGGGAGTAATGTCTATTCTATCGTGGATAATAGCAGCAGTGCAGGTGAAGTTAGCGGTAACAGTGATGTCGGTGGTCTTGTCGGCTTAAACTATACTTCAGAAGTTAAAAACAGCTTCAGTACATGCAATGTCTCCGGTTCAAGCAACACAGGTGGATTAGTAGGAGTGAATTATATCAGTTCATCTATCGAAAACTCCTATAGTACAGGCAATCTTATAGCTAACGGTAATCAAATTGGAGGACTGGTAGGTTACAATTATGATCATTCTCATATTATAGACAGTTATAGTAATGTCTTCGTTCAAAGTTCGACAGGTAACAGGATTGGTGGTTTAGTCGGCAGTAATTTTATTTATGGTGAGATAATAAACTGTCACAGCTCCGGACATGTGGTCGGTTATCAAGAAGTTGGAGGGCTGGTGGGTTATAACTCTGATTATTCATCAATAGAAGCAAGTCACAATTCCGGTGTTGTTGTAGGAACCGGCAATTATATTGGTGGTTTGGTAGGCTTTGATATGCACTACTCTTCGATTAATGATTGTTACAACACAGGAGATGTAATAGGTTCGGGTAATAGTACTGGGGGCCTTGTAGGGAGTCAGTCAATGAACTTACTAATCAATTATAGTTATAATACGGGTAGTGTTACAGGATATTTGAATGTTGGCGGATTGGTCGGATATAGCGATTATATTACGATTAATAACTGCTATAATAAAGGTACAATTCACGGATACAATACTATAGGCGGTCTCATTGGATTTGCTTCGTTGATACAAACTGACTTGATTAATAGTTATAATACAGGCAATGTTTCCGGAGAGATCACCGTAGGAGGCATTGTGGGCAGAATCAGGGATCGGATAACCATTATCAATTGCTACAGTAAAGGTCTTGTTGTCGGAAATATTACCACCGGAGGACTAATTGGTGAAGGTGGTTCTTATTGGGAACTTGATATAATCAACAGCTATTGGGATATCGAGACCAGCGGACAGATGACATCAGTGGGAGGAGAAGGAAGAACAACCGAGGAGATGACATATCCTTATGCTGACAATACGTATGTAAATTGGGATTTTTTTGATATCTGGGCTCCTGATAAAGATTTCACTGTTAACAACGGCTATCCTTACCTTCGGGAAGAGACACTGTCGAATACCGAAGAACCTATTTTGTCACCGGTTATAGGGTTGCTCATCTATCCTAATCCCTTTAATCCCGATACGACAATCAGGTTTGCTTATGCCGGAAACCTTCCCTTACAGTTAGTGATTTATAACATCATGGGGCAAAAAATCATAACAACCGACAATATCGAACAGGATAGTCAGGGCTACTTTTTTGTCTGGAACGGCAAGGATCAGAACAATCGAAATGTCCCTTCCGGTGTTTATTTTGCCACGGTCAGAGCCGGTAACATGATAATCGAGACCGGGAAAATGCTCCTTTTGAAATAATAATCCCGCTTCTGATAATGGTTCATATAATTGATAATTTTAAATTTACGGGGGATTTTATGAACTCAAGAAATAGACTGAGTAGAAAATGGATCGGGCGATTATGTCTAATTGCTCTGATAACAGGATCAATTATTGTTTTGTCAGCCCAGGAATTTGCCGGTGGTTCAGGTACAGAAACAGATCCATGGCAGATTGAAAGAGCCGAGCATCTGAATAATGTTCGCAATTATTTGGGTGAAGAGCACAGCGACAAGTATTTTATGCAGACTGCCGACATCGATTTGGGAATACCTCCCTGGAATGAAGGGGAAGGATGGGTTCCTATCGGTTGGTATTTTAATTGGGATGATCGAGAAGCATTCTATGGTCAATACGATGGTAACGGACACATAATATATGGTCTGTTTATTGACCGGGCAGATACTCATGGTCAGGGTCTTTTTGGCTTTATTAACAATGCTGCCATATCTAATTTGGGTTTGATAGATCTCGAAGTAACCGGCAGAGATTTTGTCGGTGGATTAGTGGGTAGAACAAACGAATCTTCTATCAGTAATTGTTTCAGTGAAGGAGTTGTCAGTAGTTCGAGAGATCATGTAGGGGGTCTGGTCGGTTGGAATTATTGGACAACTCTGTCCGGTTGCCACTCCTCCGGTATTGTAATTGGTCAAGGAGAGGATGTAGGTGGGCTTGTCGGAATGAACTATCACTATAGTGAGATCAGCAACTGTTATAGTGATGCTGAAGTTTATGGTTATGGAGCAGGCAGTCACAGTGGTGGTTTAGTCGGTCATAACAAATATATATCTGTTATAACCGGTAGTTACAGCTTAGGAGATGTTTATGGTCTTGGTGCAGGTGCAAGAGCAGGAGGATTATTGGGAATCAACACCTCCACGCTGATCAATAGCTATAGCAGAGGGAATGTTTCAGGTGCCTATTTTGTCGGTGGTTTGGTGGGACTGAACATCAGTCAGGCAACGATAGTCAACAGTTATAGCACCGGCAGTGTTTCTGCTTACACCAATTTTGGCGGATTGGTTGGAGAAAACTCTTATGCTACAGTAGTTAACTCATATTGGGATATGGAGACAAGTGGTCAGAATACCTCAGCCGGTGGCTCCGGTGCGATGGGGAGAACTACCGAAGAGATGACCTTTCCCTATGCTGTCCATACATTTGTCGAATGGGATTTTGAGAATACTTGGGCAGCTGATATAGACTACAGCATCAATGCCGGTTATCCTTATCTCCGGGATTTCGACGACCCTGTCTCTGTTGAAGATGATCTCCTTGCTCTCGAGAAACCGATTCCCCTGACAAATTACCCCAACCCTTTCAATCCGGAAACAACCATAAAATACTCTCTCTCTGAAAATGTTGATAGATTGAGCATAAAGATCTACAACTCCCGTGGTCAGCTTGTCAGAACTCTTGTTAATGCCCCTCATCTTCAAGGTGAGTATGAGATACTTTGGGATGGCAAGAACGATAACGGAACACCTGTCGCTTCCGGCATCTACTTCTATAGATTGACCACGCCGGATCACGAAAAAGTGAACAAGATGTTATTATTGAAATAAGATACAAACTACTATAGAATGATCAAAAACTTAACGGAGGAAACAATGAAATGTTTAGTGTTATTCATCACCCTGATATTAATCAGCACCGCTCTCACAGCCCAAACGGCAATAGCACCTACAGTAGGTGATGGAACTGAAAACAGTCCTTATCGGATAGCGTCATTAGAGAATCTTTACTGGATAGCAGCGGGTAATGATGAAGTTCCCGATCCGGATCAGGAGTTACGTCTTGCCGGACACTATATCCAGATTATTGATATAGATGCTTCAGAGACGGTTGACTGGTTTGAGGGTATGGGTTGGCTACCTATAGGACTTGATTACGATGAAGAGACTATAATTAGTTTTTCCGGAACTTACGATGGTCAGGGTTACACTATCGAGGGACTTTTTATTGATCGTCCTGATATCTTAGCCCATATTGGTCTGTTTGCTATTGTCAGCACCTCTGACTCTCCCCCATCGGGAATAAGCAATCTTGGTCTTACTAACGTTGATATCACTGGTCAGGCAAGGATAGGAAGCTTAGCAGGGCGTTTGGAAGGTTCTTCTATTATCAATTGCTATAGTAGTGGTCTGATTTACGGGATAGCTTCAACCGGTGGATTAGTCGGAGTGACTGCACAGAGCAGTATGATCAGTGATTCCTATAGCTCGGTCAACGTCACAGGTCCCGGTAATTATAAGGGTGGCTTAGTCGGTGTGAATGGCAATACTATGATCAGTAATTGTTATAGTACTGGGAATGTTAACGGAACATACTATCTCGGAGGTCTGGTGGGTTCGAATCAGGGTCAATCTAAGATCTTTAACAGTCATTATAATTATGAAGAGGTATTGATCAACGATGGAGAAATTATTACTATCGGTGCTTTGGACGGAGCGATGTTCAACGACTGGATCAATAACGATATGGACTTGAATATTCATGATTACCTCACTACAGACGGTGTTTACTTTCTGATCAATGATGTCGCTGATTTCCGGAAACTCCTCGCTTTCGGACAGGCAACCCAGAGTTTTTTACTCACCACCGATCTCGATCTGAGCGACGAACCCAGTTTCTATATCCCTTACTTCTCAGGTTATTTTGATGGTAATGGACATCAAATAAGTAATTTAACATTGGATTGGAACAGGTTATCTGATATAGGTCTGTTTGGATATGCTTATAGTGCAACAGTTCAGAATTTGGCAATAATTGATATCGATGTTATAGGAAGAACTAATACCGGAGGTTTGATCGGTACTTTGACCAATAATGGAACTGTTCACAATTGCTATACGACAGGATCATTACAGGGAGATCAAAGAATTGGCGGGCTGGTAGGTGCTCTCTCCGGCAACTCCACAGTGAGTCATAGCTATAGCGAAACGGATTTGATCTCTGATGGCTATGGTACAGGGGGTCTGGTAGGAGAATCTTTCTTATCAACAGTGTCGGTTAGTTATTCTACGGGTAATGTCAGCGGAAATTCTGCGGTTGGCGGTTTGATCGGGTATCATGGCAGCTCTACTACAGAAAATAGTTACAGCACCGGCAGTGTTAATGGTCTCTTTATGATAGGGGGTCTGATAGGACACAATCAATCTTCTCTGATCGACAACTGCTACAGTTATGCCGTTATAATCGGGCTCTTAGAAATTGGAGGATTAATAGGACGAAATGATGGAAATTATTTGATAGTTAACAGTTATTGGGATATCGAAGCGAGCGGACAGAGCGAATCTGCCGGTGGTGAAGGACGAACAACCGCAGACATGACCTACCCCTATTCAGGCAACACTTATGTCGAATGGGACTTTATTGATATCTGGTCATCAGATATCGAGCATGATGTCAATCAGGGCTATCCTTATCTTCGGGAATTCGATGTTTCGGTTGATGATGAACAGCTTGTTATTATTCAACCGCTCTCTCTCTCTAACTATCCTAACCCTTTCAATCCGGAAACCACTATTCTATTCGATTTACCACAACAAGGTGCAGTACAACTCATCATCTTCAATATCAAAGGGCAGAAAGTCAAAACCCTGTTAGACACTGATCTCACTCCGGGAACTCATTCGGTAGTTTGGAACGGCAGAGACGACAATAACAACGAAGTAGCCGGCGGCATCTACTTCTATCGCCTCCTCAGCAAAGACCTCCAACTAACCAACAAAATGCTGCTCCTGAAATAACCTAATATCACACTTTTATCGAGACGGGTATCCCCCGTCTCTTTTTTTTATTCTTTCGTCAGTAATAACTGTGTCACCCTGAGTGATTTCCGTATTACTTCTTGCATGGTTATCGGAAATTGTATTGAACCGAGGAAATTGCTTCCTCGTTGCTGCTTCCGAGCTCGACGAAGTCAACAAAGGATATCTCATACAGACTAAATCCTATATTAGAAAAAGTTTGTCATCTCGACTGGAGAATGAATCACGAAAGTGAGTCTTTGGAAATGGAGAGATCTCATCACGGACTCACATTAAATACGAAATCATACATGCTATACCATTATCAGTGATGAGATGTCTCGACTTCGCTCGACATGACAAAAAGGTGGACCACTCGAACCGAGGGAATTGCTTCCTCGTGGCTGCTTCCGATTCTTCGATAAAATTGAAGTAGTCAATTACTCAGGACGACGAAGTCAACAATGGGTGTAATATTGATCGTTTGTCACCCTGAGTGCCTCGACTTTTTGTCGAGGTGTATCGAAGGGTAGACAAAACAACAAAGATTTTATCATTAACCGAGCAAAAGAAATTTTATAGGGTCGTGGCCTCTTCTGAAGAGCTACCTGTTCTAAGAGAACCCATGCCTTCTGATATACATCACTAAGGGTGAGGTCAAGAAGTTCTGATTTGAAATAGCAGAGCAATGTTAGTAAAATCACTCACTGATCTATAAAATTTAATTTACTTGAATCTTTAGGAAGTAGCGTAGTCAGCTTGAGCCGACTACGCTGCTTCCTAGAGGTAGATGATAGGAAACCCTCATCAAGAGAGGATCTTGAAATTAGGCAGTGTTTGGACAGCGGTGTGGAGAGAGAAGGAACTATTTGGTGAGATGTGTTAGGGTGATTTTCTTTTAGTGATGCTTGGAACACTAGTAGTTGTTTAGCCTTCAGAATCTGCTCTGTCTATTTCGTTTAGCAGATAATCGTTGAAGTCCTTTATGTTGGAGTAGTAGGGGATAGAATCTCTTAGCAGAAATTAAGTCAGAACGTTGAAAAACTCCCTTAGCAAATTGTTAGATTATCGGTATATAGAAGAATTAGATATTGACAGAAATCATATGCTATGTTTTTCTTAAATAAGAAATAATGTATCGGAGGTAAAGTTAAATGAAGATTATGGCTATTATCGGGCTTGTTGTGTTTTTGAGTTGCTTGATCGGATTGTTTGTTGCTGTTTACGATGGAGGACTAATTTTTGGCGTTATAGGAATCTCGTATGCTCTGGCTTTAGCAATTGTTGTGTTGTCAGTTCCGAGTAATAAGTCGGATAAAATTGCAGAGTTGTCGAAAATCAATCACCTTAGGAAATCAGAAGCTATAACAGAAGATGAGTTTCAACAGATGAAGAACAAACTACTCTACTGATTAAGCAATTATCTGCCATCAATATCTTTAACCTGATCAATACACCAAAGATATTTATTCTTTCGGTTTTCTAGAAACGGTCAATAAGACAATCAATACGAATATCTTGCCCCGAAGGGGTATGATATAAGATAGCCAGACACTTCAGTGTCTGGATTGGGATGATCTATATACCCACGGTTCGATACAATTTACTATGATCAGGCAAATGAGAATTTATTCTTCTGGGTGCATCCGAAAGGGTCACAACAGGTTTTGCAGACCCTTTTGAATACATCATATTCTAAGAGTTCGATATCTTTCGAATAATACTCTTCCTTTACCGGCTCTTCTTTCATCAAATCGGTAGAGAGATATTTTTTGTTATCATCGGAGAAAACTGTTGTTACTACTGAACTTGCCCCCAATTGATTCTGGATCTTGAGAGCACCTAAGAAGTTGGCTCCTGATGAGATGCCGACAGCCAATCCCAATTCTGAAGCAAGTTTCTGAGCCATAATGATAGCATCACCATCATTGACATCAACTATTTCATCTAATTTTTCGAGTTTAACGATCGGTGGTATGAATTCATCCGAGATACCCTGTAAACGATGATGACCTACTTTACAACCCGTTCTCAATGTCGGACTTTCGGCAGGTTCAAGTGGATGTACTTTGATCTTGCTATTCATCATCTTAAAGTACTCGCCTACACCCATGATCGTGCCACCAGTGCCCACTCCGGCAACAAAAGCATCCGGGCGTAAATCATTAAAACGCAATTGCCACCAGAGTTCAGGACCTGTAGTAAGAAAATGTGCCTTGATGTTATAATCATTGGAAAACTGACGGGGTAAGAATATATTTGATTCCTGTTCTGCCATCTCTTCACTCAGCTTGATACTGCCGACAAAACCACCTTCCTCTTTGGTGACAGTAACGATCTTAGCTCGATAACCGGAAATGATCTGCATTCTTTCCACACTCATCCATCCGGGCATAATTATACAGACCTGATGTCCGAGAGTTTTACCGATAGCGGCAAAAGAAATGCCTGTATTGCCGCTGGTTGCTTCTACTATTGTGTCCTCAGGTTTTATCGCTCCAATCTCATACGCTTTCTCTAAAGTATATAAAGCCATTCTGTCTTTGATGCTGCCGGTGATGTTATACTGCTCGCATTTGGCATAGATAGTCCGTTCCTCACCCTTGTAGCGGAATTTGATGACTACCATAGGAGAATTGCCGATCAGCCGCCATAAACCACGAAAAATATCGCTCTTTTCTTTACTCATCTTCATCTCACCTTGTTTCTTGTTATGATCATCATGAAAACGCAAGATATTTATCATTATATTGTGTGGCAAGAAAAATAGTGATTAGTAATTAGTGAAAAGCCTGCGGAGGTAGAAGCAAGGGGGAAAGTGTTACGTGTTATGGGTTACGTGTTACGGGAAAACCAGAGGGAGGAATAGCAAGTCCATTGGAAGTAAAAGCAAGCATCTACCACGAATGGACACGGATGAAAAAGGATGAACACAAAAAACAAAGCATTGACACACCAGCGGAAGTAAAGCAAGGAAAAATAGTGATTAGTTATTAGCTATGTAGTTATTAGTAAAAGCCTGCGGGAGGAGAAGCAAGGAGGAAAGTGTTACGTGTTATGGGTTACGTGTTACGGGAAAACCAGAGGGAGGAATAGCAAGTCCATTGGAAAGGATAAGCTACGAAGCAAAAATTCTCATAATGAAGTCTATGTTGCAGAAATGTCAGTCCGTCGATACAACCCTTCGATACATTCTGCACCAAAATGGTGAGCCCCCTCGATGAAGTAAACCATTTTGGTGCAGAACACTCAGGGTGACACAGCAGATAACTCAGAGGACTTAAGGTATCCAGACGTCAAATAAATATTGATTGACTGAAATAGTCGTTTTTATTAGTAATTGTATCAAGAAAAGCTAATAAAAGGTGAGAAGATGGAAATAAGGTTCAGAGATGTCGGGAGAGGCATTGTAGAGGCAAGGGCTACCGTAGAGATAGTGCCCGGCATATTTATCAATGAAGTGACGATCGTCAAAAAAGGTAGAGATTATGATGTAGAGGTGCCGCAGAAGAGTTTCAAGGGACAAGACGGCAAGATACACTTTGTTGAAATCATATCATTCGAGAATGAGCAGAAGAAAATTGTCTGGCAGCTGGAGATCAAGAATCAATTCCTCGAGTGGCGTAAGAAAAACAAAAGCATTCTCGTTTATGAAGATAGAAATTATTAAAGGAGAGTATGGAGTTTACCAAAGAAGTTAAACAACGAGTTTTTTTAATTGGATTATACACAGGAAAAGAGAAGAGAGAAGAATACGAACGAACGGTAGATGAGTTGGAACATCTCAGCAAGACAGCAGGAGCTGATGTTTTAGGGAGATTTGTTCAGCATCTGGAAAAACCAAATCCTGCGACATACATCGGAAAAGGAAAGATCGCTGAGATCAAAACCGAAACAAAAAGCAAAGATATCGATACCCTGATCTTCAATGATAACCTCTCCCCTGCCCAAGCAAAGAACATTGCCCGTATAACTAACTGTAATATCGTAGATAGAACGGAACTGATCCTCGATATCTTCGCTACTCATGCCCAGACCAAGCAAGCCAAGATGCAGGTCGAACTGGCAATGCTGCAATACAACTATTCCAAGCTGCGTAATCTCTGGCAGCACTTTTCGCGTATCGAGGGTGGTATCGGACTGAGAGGTCCGGGAGAGACGCAGATCGAGTTAGACCGTCGTGAGATAAAAAAGAAGATCAGTATCCTGCAGAGAAGGATCAAGGATCTAGACAAGATCTCGGTCGTGAAAAGGAAGAAACGCTCCAACCTGAAGAATGTCTCTCTGATCGGTTATACCAATGCCGGCAAGACAACCCTCTTCAACAGAATAACCGGAGAGCATCTCTATGTAGCCGACCAGCTCTTTGCTACACTCGATTCTACTACCAGAGCTATCCAGCGAAACGGTGAAGAGAGGATAGTGATCAGCGATACGATCGGCTTTATCAAGAAACTCCCGCATACGCTGGTCAGTTCATTCCATTCCACGCTGCTGGAGGTAACTGAAGCTGATCTGCTGCTGCACGTCGTTGATGTCTCACAACCCGATTTCGAGCAATATATCGAAGCGGTGAACGATGTTTTACAAGAGATCGGAGCTGATGATAAGGATATTCTCTATGTATTCAATAAGCTCGATATGCTTAAAGATACTGTAAAGACGAAATTCGTGAAGAAGGGATTGATGATGAAATATCCGGCATCGGTCTTTATCTCAGCAAAGTATGATGAAAATTTCGAGGAGCTGTTCTCACTTATCTTTGATTACTTGAGCAACATTAAACGAGAAGAGGTCTTACATATCCCGTTGGAGATGAAGAAACTGATCAGCTTTCTTAAGTCACAAGTGGAAGTATTAGAAAAACAGATTGACAAATCAAACAAAGAACAAATTTTGAAAGTCAGAATTGCTAAGGAGTTATCTCAAAAGGTGAGAAAGCAGATTGATGACTATAAATTCAGGCAATATATAAATGAAGAATAAATAAGTCGGAGGATGTAATGATTAGTGATTTGGAAAGAATTTTTTCAGTTAATGCCCAAGGCATGAAAAAATCGCAGATCAGAGAACTTTTGAAGTTAACTCAAGACCCGGAAATAATTTCCTTTGCCGGGGGCTTACCATCGGCAGAATCTTTCCCTGTGGAAGAACTGAACGATATTGTTTGTAAAATAATGAAAACCGAGGCGCATATTGCCCTGCAATATGGTGCTACAGAAGGTGATACCCTTCTCAGAACCCTTCTAGTAGAACGTTATAGAAAAGAAGGGCACGATATTTCTCTTAAGAACATCATAATTACTACCGCTTCCCAACAGGCACTCGACCTGATCTCCAAGATCTTTATCAACAGAGGTGACAAGGTTATTGTCGGTCTCCCCTCTTATCTGGGTGGTTTAGGTGCTTTTGGCAGCTATGGAGCCGATATGATCGGTATTCCCTTGGATGATGAGGGTATGAGTGTTGATAAACTGGAAGATGTTTTAAGAGACCTCAAAGCCAAGGATCAGAAACCGAAGTTTATCTATATTATCCCCGACTTCCAGAACCCTTCCGGGATCACGATGAGTAAGCAGCGCAGACTCGATATTATCGCCTTGGCAAAGAGATATGATGTATTGATCATCGAAGACAGTCCTTATCGTGAATTGAGATTTGAAGGTGAACATGTGGAGACGATGTTTAGTCTGGATAAAAGTGAACAGGTTGTTCTGCTCGGAACCTTCTCTAAGATCTTTGCTCCCGGTTTTCGTATCGGGTGGGTAATCGGTAATGAGCATATCCTCAATAAGATAGTTGTCGCCAAGCAATCTACCGACCTTTGTACCCCGCCATTTACACAGCGTATCGCTGCCAGATATATCGAAAATGGTTTATTGGACATTAACATCAAAAAGATCATTAATCTCTATCGAGAAAAACGTGATGTCATGTTGGACGCTTTTGAAAAATATATGCCTCAAGGGGTTAGCTGGACTAAACCACACGGCGGTTTGTTCCTCTTCTTAACCGTGCCGGAACATATCGATGCCAGTAAACTATTCCTTGATGCTATCAAAGAAAAAGTTGCCTTTGTTATCGGATCTAGCTTTTACTGTAATGGTGAAGGAAAGAATACAATGAGGATCAATTTCTCGTATTCTTCGAAAGAGTTGAATATTGAAGGTGTGAAACGATTGGCAAAAGTCATCGAATCTTACCTTTAACTGATAAAAAATTTGGAGGAGTTTAATATGAAAGAAGAAATGAACGAGCTGATAAAATACCGAGAGTTTTCCAAATACTTGAATCTTATCCCCGGATTTATCCATAATCTCAATACACCATTAATGAGTATTTCGGGCAGAGTAGAGCTCATCAAATTCAAGATCCCGGATCTGCAGGGTATAGACCAGATCATGCAGCAGTTAGAAAAGATCAATAATACTATCAATGTTGTCAAGTATATGATCGAGAAAGATAAACTGGAGTCGAAGCAAAAGATCGACCTGACGACCTTTATCGATATCTTCGACCAGTTCCTCAACCTCAACCTGATATATAAGCACAAGATCAAGCTGGAGAAAGAGATCGAAGATGGTTCTTCTATTGATATTCTGCCCTTTATGATGCTCAATGTACTTTATGAGGTATTCGATAACTGTATCAATCTGATGGAAGATGGCGGCACGATCAGGATAAAGATCTATCGTGATGCTTCGAGAGTCTATTTTGAAGTAATGCGTAGCGGTCAGAATATTCCGGAAGATCTCGTTAAGGATATTAACGCCAAAACAAAAGCAAAACTGGATGCTAAAGAACTGGTAGATCTGCTCGTTGTGAAGAAGATGCTGGAAGACCTTGGTGGTGCGATAAAAGTTAAGAACATGCCCAATGGTGTGGAGTATCTCTTTAATATACCGAAATAAATAGTAAATAAACTTAGATTTTCAAGACAAAAAGCCCCTCATTGCAGGGGCTTTTTGTTTGGGGGATAGCAGGAAGAAAAGTGTTACGTGTTATGGGTTACGTGTTACGGGAAAACAGGAGGAAGAAGTAGCAAGTCCATTGGAAGAGCAGCAAGATATAAAAGAATATTAACCACGGAGACACAGAGAACACGGAGAACACGGAGAACAAGGAGAAAAAATGAGACGCCCCAGCGGAAGGAAAAGCAAGGAGAAAAAATGTTACGTGTTATGGGTTACACTTTCCCCCTTGCTTCTCCTCCCGCAGGCTTTTACCTTGTAACCTTTCCACCATTCCACTCAATTCTCCGTGGTTAACTCTTTCATAGCACGATGCTGACCAGCTTGTTCTTTACGATGACGATCTTCTTTATCTCCCGGTCTTCAATGAATTTTTGGACATTATCAACCTGCAGTGCCTTCTGTTTGATCTCGTCCTCAGTGGTAGTAACCGAAACAGTAACTCTCCCTCTCACTTTACCCTGCACCTGAATGACATAATTGATCTCATCACGCTGCAGATATTTTTCATCCCAGACAGGGAAACCGGAAGTATGGATGAGAGTATCATATCCACACTGATTCCAAAGCTCTTCCGCAATATGCGGAGCAAAGGAATAAACAAGCCGCGGTATGATCAGACAACCCTGCACAAAGGCAGCTTTTTCATCATTAGTCAGTTTGCTGATATCTTTAACAGCAGTCAGATTGTTCAGATGCTCCATCAGAGCTGCTATAGCCGTATTGAATTGCATCCTCTGTTCGATGTCTTCGGTGACTTTTTTAACCGTAAAATGAGTCGAATAGAGCAGTTCTTTGGTCAGATCGCTCTCTTCACTGACAACTTTATCCTTGTATTGAAGGATCAACTCTCTATTGTTTGTTATGAGTCGCCATATCCTGTTAAGGAAACGGAACGCACCCATGATCCCTTCATCACTCCATTCTACATCTTTATCGGGTGGCGAGGCAAAGAGCATAAACACCCGTGCCGTATCAGAGCCATAACGGTCTATGATGTAATTGGGATCAACTACATTGCCCTTCGATTTTGACATCTTTGCTCCGTCCTTGATGACCATACCCTGGGTCAGAAGACGAGCAAACGGTTCGTCACCGCTCAGGAGTCCTATATCCCGCATAAACTTATGGAAGAAGCGGGCATACATCAGATGCATACAAGCATGTTCGATCCCACCGATGTATTGATCGACCGGCAGCCAATAATCAGCGTTATGCTTGCTGAACGGTTCCTGATCATTATTAGTATCAGTAAAACGGGCATAATACCAGGAGCTATCGAGAAATGTATCCATCGTATCGGTCTCTCTTCTTGCCGGACCTTGACATTGAGGACACTGAACATTGATCCAATCTTCAACAGAGAGCAGCGGATTCTGTCTCGTCTTCCCCACCTCTACATTGGTAGGGAGCTCGACAGGAAGATCATCATCAGGAACAAGGACAGCTCCACATCTCGAACAGTGAATGATCGGGATAGGAGTTCCCCAATATCTTTGACGGGAGATACCCCAATCACGTAATCTATAGCTTACCGTGAACTCACCATAGTCGTTTTCTACCATCCATTCGGTAATAGCTTTTTGGGATGCTTCACTCTCCATATCATTAAATTGCGCTGAATTAACGAGATAACCCGGTTCGATATATGCCATCTTCATAGTGACTAAATCGAGACTTCTGGCTGGATCTTGTATCACTATCCTGATCGGGAGTTCGTACTTCTTAGCAAACTCAAAATCACGCTGGTCATGAGCAGGAACAGCCATAACTGCTCCGGTACCGTAATCAAGCAGCACATAGTTAGTTATCCAGATAGGGATCTTCACACCATTAACAGGATTGATGCAATAATGACCACTGAACATACCCTCTTTGGTAGTATCATCAGCTGTTCGTTCGATCTTATCCTGATTGATAATTCTCTCGCAGAAGGCATGCAGCGGTGAATCTGCAGGGGTATTCTTCAGCCATTCCACAACATAAGGGTGCTCCGGTGGCAGTGCCATATAGGTACAGCCGAAAATCGTATCCGGTCTGGTTGTAAAAACCGAGATGACATCATCAGAGCCAGCGACCTGGAAATGGATCTTCGTCCCTTCGCTCTTCCCTATCCAGTTGGTCTGCATAATTTTTACCCGTTCCGGCCAATCGATAACCTTAGAGAAATCGAGCAGTTCTTCGGTATAGGCAGTGATCCTGATAAACCATTGCTCCATCTCTTTTTGCTGAACTTTGCTTTCACAGCGCCAGCATTGTCCGGCTTCTACCTGTTCATTAGCGAGTACGGTTTGGCATTCATCACACCAGTTGAGATAGGCCTTTTTCTTATAGACTAATCCTTTATCAAAGAGACGCTTAAAGAGCCATTGATTCCATTTATAATATTCAGGGCGACAAGTACTGATCTCTCTGTTCCAATCAAGTCCAAAACCCATTCTGTCAAACTGTCCGCGCATGATCTTGATGTTCTCTTCCGTAGAAAGACGGGGATGTGTGTTATTCTGAATCGCAAAATTCTCTGCCGGAAGACCGAAAGAGTCATAACCCATCGGTTGAAAGACATTAAATCCCTGCATAAGTTTGTAGCGGGTCATCGCATCACCTATCGAGTAGTTGGAGACGTGACCCATGTGTAAAGCTCCGGAAGGATAAGGAAACATCGATAAGATATAATACTTCTTCTTATTCTCGAGCTCTTTGGTATTAAAGAGTCCCTGTTCCTGCCAAATCTTCTGCCATTTGGGTTCAATCTCATTAAAAGGATATTCCATTGTTCCTCCGTTATCCTGCAATTTTGCAAGTTCAAATAATTTACGGAGAGTCTGTGAAGTCAAATGTTTTTCTCATCTATAACCTAAAGTATAGTCAGAAAGACGAAATAAGTTGACAAAAACTGTTTAATTTTTTAATAATGACATATTAAATATGAGTTTATAAAGTATGAATATTTTGTTTGTGTATCTATCATAATTTGGAGTTAAAATGAGATACTTGAGAATCATTCAAAGAGAAGTAGAGGTAATATTTAGTTAAGAAAAGAAATTAGTATTTTTTTCCTAAGCGATTTAAACGATCAGGATCGAGGTAAATACGAGTAGTAAATGCAATTTCGAATCTTTAAGCAAAGAATCAAAGATTATACACATATTCTTTCGCTATAGACGTTTTTTATCTTCCAATATCAAATTCATGACACTCTATAGAGCAATCGCTGACTTGCTCTTATTTAGTTATTTTTTAGAAAACAAATCAACCACAATTCTTTAACATATCAGGAGGATATGATGAAAAAGCAAATATTGTTGTTAATACTAGTTTTCAGTACTATCATTTTATACGGTCAATTTACTGCCCGAGAGATTAACCGAACCGGATTGATCCCTGATTTAGTATCATTTCAGGGAAGATTGACCGATGGTGAAGGAAATCCTGTAAATGGAAATCTTGGTATTATTTTTACTGTATATGATGTTGAAAATGGAGGAGTTGCCCTCTGGACTGAAGACAGAAATGTTTCGATTGAGAATGGTCTGTTTCAAGTTAATCTGGGAGAAGACAACCCTCTTGGTGAATCATACTTCTCTGCTGAGATTCGTTGGTTGGGCATTAAAATAGGATCTGACAATGAGATGCTCCCTCGAATTAGGATCACGAGCAGTCCTTATGCACTGCAAGCAATAGAGATAGATCCAACTTGGAGTGGTGAGAATAACGAAACAGAATCTATTGGAAGAACAGGCGATGTAGGTATTGGAACAACAACTCCTCAAGCAAAATTAGAAGTAAGTAATGGTGATGCTTTAATTAATGGTTTGACTGTAGGTAGAGGTGGGGAAGATATCGAAAATAATACATCATTCGGCATCTTGACACTGAATTCCAATACTACCGGATATCATAATACAGCTTCAGGTTACCAGTCTCTAAGCACAAATGATATTGGGAGTAATAACACCGCATTCGGTTTCAAAACCCTACTTTATAATACATCTGGCGCCCAAAATACAGCTATAGGTTCTGCAGCATTGATTGATAACCTTTTTGGTAATGAAAACACAGCCGTGGGTATCACTGCATTAATGTCGAATTACTCTGGCTCTCATAATACTGCCTTGGGCTCTCAAGCTTCATATAATAACATCCACGGTTATAAGAATACCGCTTTAGGAACGCGGGCTTTACAATACAACATGAATGGTTCTGAAAATGTCGCTATAGGAACCGAAGCTTTACAGTATACAAATAATATGAGCAATTTAGTAGCAGTAGGATTTCAGGCATTACACCTGAATGGGACTAATGCTTCAATACCCGATCATGGACTTTACAATACTGCTGTAGGTTCAAGATCGTTATACTTGAACACTACTGGTTACAACAATACTGCTTTGGGTTACGAAGCTATTAGAAACAATACTACAGGTTGGAGTAATACAGGAGTTGGAGCATTAGCTTTACAATCCAATACAGAAGGTATTAATAATACTGCAATAGGCTATCAAGCGTTAAAAGCAAATACTGATGGCCAGCTGAATACTGCTTCTGGATTCATGGCTATGCGTGAAAATACTTCTGGTTATGCAAATACTGCTACAGGTTTTCATTCACTTTTTAATAACACAACAGGATACTATAATACAGCTCTTGGATTTAAAGTCTTGTTTAACAATTTGTCAGGACACGATAATTTAGCTATCGGATATTCATCACTCCACAATAATGAAACAGGTCTTTATAATATTGCTTTGGGAAGCAACGCCTTGTATAGTAATACAAATAAGAGTAACTTGATAGCTATTGGTCGGAATGCTCTTTCCAATAATGGAATAGGTGGTGACGATTCCTTAGATGGTGAGTACAATCTCGCCATCGGCTCGGATGCTCTTTCTGCTAATACAATAGGAAGAAGTAATACGGCTATTGGTTTTAATACTCTGACAAGTAACACAACAGGAAATTCTAATGTAGCAATTGGTCCAAGGGCACTTGAAATCAACGAGACCGGTGATGCTAATACGGCAGTTGGTTCATATTCCCTTCATTCTAATACTTCCTCAGGTAACACGGCAATTGGTCACAATGCTCTTTGGCAGACCACATCAGGATATAGTAATACAGGAGTTGGTGCTTTAGCATTTTGGTCTAACACAATAGGACTTGATAACACAGGAGTTGGTTATAGAGTTCTCTATTATAACGTAACAGGAAGCTATAATACAGCATTAGGAAATCAAGCTCTTTATAATAATGAAACAGGAGACTATAACACTGCAATAGGACGTCACGCATTGCTATCCAACACAGCAGGTAATCGAAATACAGCTATTGGTAAGTGGAGTTTGGTTGATAATATAACTGGTTCATACAATACAGCAATAGGATATAGAGCAGGTAACAATAGAACTGCAATCGATATGGGCACTTTTATCGGTTATTGGTCTTACGCAGCACAGGATGATCTTGATAATGTGACCTGTCTCGGTTATGATACCGTAACTACAGCCAGTAATCAAGTTAGGATTGGCAACATATCCGTTAACTCGATCGGTGGCTATTCCGGATGGACAAATCTTTCAACTGATAGACGTTACAATAGAAACGTGCAGGAAAATGTCGTAGGATTGGATTTCATAATGAAATTAAGACCTGTTACATTTAACCTGGATGTTGATGTATTGACTAACCGTATCAATGAATACAAAGGTGATGTAGAAGAAGATGACTATTATGATATGATTAAGAGAAATTCGGATCTTAAAGCCAAAGAAGATAAATCTTCCATACAGTATGCCGGCTTTATAGCACAAGAAGTAGAGCTTGCAGCCCAAGAATGTGATTTTGATTTCAGTGGTGTTGATTCTCCAAAAAACGACAAAGATTTCTATGGATTAAGGTATGCTGAATTTGTTGTTCCTCTGGTTAAAGCGGTCCAGGAACAACAAAAGATCATAGAGACGCAGCAAACGCAGATTGAAAATCTACTGGAAAGAATAGACTCATTGGAAAGTCAAATAAATAAAGAAAGTGACTAATATGACCAGAATTAGCCTTTTCTTATCTTCTTATCGCTGATTTTGGTTCTGTTGCTCATATCAAAGTTTTAATGGTAGAAAATCCTACAGTTATAACTATATTTAAAAGTACACGCTTTTTCCAGTTGTTCTGCGATGGAGCTAACTCCTGCTTTAGCAAAGTTCTTTTATTAGGTAGTATTGAAAATGAAAGAGGAAGGTTAACCTTCCTCTTTCATTAAACTATTACCTATTGTTCAATCGAGAGTATATGACTTACGAACAACCAGAAAAGCTTAAAGAATCAACTATTCTAGTTCTTTTTTTACACGGTCGATCTCTTGCTCCACGAGGTCTTTGATCTCCTGTAATCTGGCTTCTGTTTCAGCTTCAAAGCGTGTAACAAGTACCGGTTGGGTATTGGAAGCCCTTAAAAGACCCCAACCGTCAGGAAAAGTAACACGCATTCCATCTATGTCGTTAACATCAAAACCCTTCTCTTGAAAATGATTTTTTACCAATTCGACGATCTGGAATTTGTTGTCTTCTGTGCAATCAACCCGCATCTCGGGAGTGTTATACATCTTAGGTTGATCAGCTAACATTTCACTAACTTTTTTATCTGACTTAGCTATGATCTCAACAAACCTACAGGCAGCATAAATGGCATCATCAAATCCGAGATAACGATCTTCAAAGATGATATGTCCGCTCATCTCACCACCCATAATGATCTTATCCTCTTTCATCTTCTTTTTGATCAGAGAATGTCCTGTTTTGTACATCACCGGGATTCCGCCCTGTTTTTTAATATCATCAAAGAGGTTCTTGGAGCATTTGACATCGGCAACAACTTTTTCCCCGGGGTTCTCCTTGAGGAACTCACGGGCAAAGATATTGAGGATCTGATCGCCAAAGAGCATATTCCCTGTTTCGTCAATGACCCCTATTCTATCGGCATCACCATCCAAACCAATCCCAACCTCTGCCTTTGTATTCTTTACTGTTCTGACAAGATCCTGCATATATTCAAGGATTGTCGGATCGGGATGGTGGTTAGGATAAGTTCCGTCCATATCACAATACAACTCGATAACTTCACACCCTAAGCGGCGAAGTATGTCGGGCAATATCGGTCCTCCGGCTCCGTTTCCGGCATCCACAATAACTTTAACTGGGCGATCAATTTTTGAGATCTCGACTAGGTAATCCTGATAGATTTTGATCATGCCATGGACCGTTCTCAGTGCTCCTGAACCCTCTATAAAGGTATTATTTTGTATTATATCATAAATCTCTAAAATATCATCACCATAAATGGAAGTCAGCCCGATATTCAGTTTGAAACCATTATATTCAGGCGGATTATGACTGCCGGTTATCATGACACCGGCATCTGCCTTTAAGTGATGTATCGAAAAATATAGTGTCGGAGTTGCTAATATCGCTACATCAATAACCTCACACCCACAATCGAGCAGACCGGTGGAAAATTGTTTCTTGAAGCGGGGTGTACTGATTCTGGCATCTCCCCCGATCACTACAGATCTCAAATTTCTTTGGCGAAGAAAAGTACCGAAACCTCTGCCAAGTAAATATACTGTCTCATCATTGAGATCGATATTGACTATTCCTCTGATATCATACTGTCGAAAAATCTGACGATTGATCATCGTTCCTCCTATATTACATTTATTTATTATTATTACTGTTCAAGAATTGGGTTATCTTAGTAATTAGATTCCGTAAGGCAAGTCCCCTGTGACTAAGAAGGTTTTTTTCTTCATCTTCCATTTCAGCATATGTCTTTTGTAAGTTGGTGATCTGAAAGATCGAATCATAACCAAATCCCTTATCGCCTCTCTCCTGCTGCGTAATAATCCCCTCGACTATGCCTTCCGAGACTAATGGTTCTTTTCCCGGAATATAGAAAACAGCAACTGTAATAAACCGAGCAGTTCTATTATCTTTACCATTCATAGCATGTAAAACTTTACGCCGATTATCAGCATAAGAACAAGAATCTCCGGCATATCTGGAAGAATACACTCCCGGCTCACCATTTAAGGCATCTATAAAAAGTCCCGTATCATCAGCTATCGTAGGTAGTCCGGTTAACTCAGACAAAACCCGTGCCTTTTTCAAAGCATTTCCGACAAGAGTATCCCGATCTTC
The DNA here is from genome assembly GCA_019429305.1 of Candidatus Cloacimonadota bacterium. Lineage (NCBI taxonomy): Bacteria > Pseudomonadati > Candidatus Cloacimonadota > Candidatus Cloacimonadota bacterium. The sequence goes on along the minus strand of JAHYIR010000026.1, from coordinate 2,238 downwards.
TACTACTTCCGGCAGATCATCAAAATCACAGGGCGTTAATATTGAAACATCAAGAGATGATATCAGGGCTCTAATCTCCCTGATCTTGTCTTCATTACGAGAAGCTATAAGTATTTCCATCAAGCTATTTTGATCTTATGAAGAAAAGCTTTTATCTTTATTAAAACACGTTGACTAACTGCTCTATCGGCTATATCCAAGACATTGCGAATAGTAAGTAACAAATCACCTTTGCCGCTCCAATTATCAATAAGTATCTGCTCATCTGTATGCTTCAATATCTGATCCAAGGCAAAGACCACCAAGATCAAGTCGTCAATGAAACCGACAATAGGAATAAAATCTGGAATGATATCAATCGGTAACATAACGTAGGCAATAACTCCCAAGATAAATGCCTTAGTCTGATTGGTAACTCTGTCTTCCATCAAAAGCCGGCAAAGCAAAATGAAGAAATCGGGCAATAGAAAAAGAAAATCACTGATACGATTTAGAGTACCATCTTGGGGAATTTTACTAGCAAATTTCTCTCTTAACTTCTCGTAAAATTGAAGTTTTTTCTTACCCGGATCTCGGGCAATAGTTGCCTTTACTTCTTCGAACTTTTCTTCAGGAACATCCTGAATGATCTCTTCTATTATCTCTTCTTTTTTCACTACCTTTGGTGTTTTAACTACTTGTGGTTGTTGTGCTTTCTTTGTTGTTTTCTTTTCCGGATCTACTTTTTTCTTTTGGGGACTCATTGAAACCTCCTTGAGGGATTATGTTAGGTCATTTAACAGACTTTTTGTTTTAACCGTTATTTGCAGAAACTCCTGCTCTTTTGATCGTTCTCTTGCTATTATTTCCGGTTTGGCATTATTAAGAAACTCGGTATTAGCTAGTTTCTTACGTGTTTTTTCTAACTCAATCTCTGCTTTCTGCAGCTGTTTTTGCAGACGTTCCTTTTCTTTTTCCAGATCAATCAGCCCAGTCAAAGGCAGAAAGATCTCCATGCCACTTACAACTGCTGCTATGGCAGGTTTTGGACGCGTCTTATTAAATTCAGTAGATAATTCTGAAACCTTGGCTAATTTCTGAAAATAACTCCTGTATTCGTTCAATTTGGTTGACTGTTGTTCGTTTTCCGGATGAATAATGATCTGTATCTCTGTTCCGGGTGGAATATTGACCTGTTTACGCAGATTCCGGATAGCTATAATACTCTCCTGAATGAAGGTCATGTCTTCATCTATCTGACGATTGATCATCTCCGGATTGGTTTGAGGGAATTTAGCTACAATGATAGCTTCTTCATCCATTGGAAAATGCACTTTCAAGTTCTGCCAGATCTCTTCGCTAATGAAAGGCATCAAGGGGTGCAGTAACCGCATAGATTGCTGCAACACATCGAGGAGTATATACTTAACAGTTAGCTGACTTTCTTGGTCATCATTATTATACATCCTCTCTTTAGTAATCTCCAGATACCAAGAACAGAACTCTTTCCAGATAAAATCCTGTAGTGTTTGAGCTGCATCGTTAAATCTGAGATTCTCATAATAATCTGTAGCTTCTTGAATGACCTCATTCAATCTGCTGTAGATCCATCTATCGGCAAGTTCCATCTTGAGTTCATCCTGAGAAGGTAATCCTGCGATCTTGCTAATATTACTCATAATATAGCGATAGGCATTCCAGATCTTATTACAGAAATTCCTGCCATTCTCCAGAACTGCGTCAGAGTAATATATATCTGCTCCTTTCGGGGCATTGAAGACCATACTGAAGCGAAGAGCATCAGCACCAACCTGCTTTATCAGATCTAAAGGATCGGGAGAATTTCCGAGTGATTTACTCATCTTCCTCCCGATCTCGTCCCTTACCGTTCCATGTAATAAAACTGTCCTGAACGGTATCTTATCACAAAATTCAAGAGTTGACATGATCATACGGGCAACCCAGAGATAGATGATCTCCGGTGCTGTGATCAATAGATCAGTGGGAAGAAAATATTCCAGATCCTCTGTTTTATCAGGCCAGCCCATAGTAGAAAATGGCCAAAGCCAGGAAGAGAACCAAGTATCGAGAACATCTTCATCCTGACGAAATTCTTTACTATCACATTTGGTGCATTTTTCGGGCTTTTCAATGGCAACGATCATCTCATCACAAGCTAAACAGTAATAAGCAGGGATCCTATGCCCCCACCAGATCTGCCGTGATATACACCAATCACGGATATTGTTCATCCAGTGC
>JAHYIR010000025.1 GCA_019429305.1 Candidatus Cloacimonadota bacterium | reverse complement strand
AACTGGATACCTGTCAGATCGGCGATTCTCCCCATCTCACCACCGAGGGCATCTATCTCACGCGCCATGTGCCCTTTGGCTGGTCCACCAATAGAGGGGTTGCAGGACATCCGTCCGATACTTTCATATTTAATGACAAAGAGCAGAGTACGAGCACCCATTCGAGCAGAAGCTAATGCAGCTTCAACTCCGGCATGACCGGCTCCAACCACTATGACATCATAATTGTATTTTATCATCTTTGTTTCCATTGATCTTGTTGAACTGTTGTTGTAACTCTTTCATTGAGAAGGAGATGTCAAGGAAATTCAATTAGAAGCAGAGCAAGCATTGAACCACGGATTAACACAGATGAAAAAACGATTAACACTGATACCCCAGCGTTAGTAGAAGCAAGAGAAAAAGTTACTAGCTACTAATAAAAAGCCAAAATAAGGATAGCAAGTCCATTGGAAGCAGAGCAAGTATCGTCCACTAATGGACACAGATTTAGAAAAAGATGAACACAAATTAAAAAAATATTGATGCCTCAGCGGAACGACTAGCATGAAGACAATAGAACACGGATTTGACGGTAAAAATTGATTAAACGGAAAAACTATGTATTAAGAGAAAGTGTATGAAGTTATCGGAATGCTGGCTTTCGCTCAGTCCCTTAGTCTCTCCCTCTCTCTGTCAAATTTTTCCTTCCACTGGTTTGCCTACATACTACTTAGTACCTACTCGCATCTTCGCTCCCTCGTCTTGTTAATCCTTCCGCTGGAGCATCTTTATATTTCTCTTTTCCTCTGTGCTCTCTGTGCCTCCGTGGTTACCAAAACTACAAAAAAAGGCAGACCAAATGGTCTGCCTTTTTCATATATTATCTATGAATGTCGTTTATTTCAACAACATCATCTTTTCATATTTCTCGTATCCGCTAGAAGTCCTGAAATGATAGAAATAAATACCTGATGTTGTGGCATTACCTTTCTCATCCAAGCCATTCCAGAACAGACTATGTATACCCTTATCGAGCAAGCCTTGATCCAAAGTTGCAACATATTGACCTCTGGCGTTATAGATGACGATAGTTACAGAAGCCGGCTCTGCCAGTTCGTAACGGATATTGGTACCCGGATTGAATGGGTTTGGATAAGCACCGTGCAATCTCGTGACATATTCAATACCCGGAGGTGTACCAGGATCATCTCCCCAACCAGTGAGAATCGAAACAGGTCCGTAGAAATTGTGTGTCAGATCAAGATCTACAATCTGTAACCAGTAGTAATAAGTAACTTCAGGGATTACATCCTCATCAACATAATTGTAAACTTGCTGATTGGAAGTATTATATGCTGGAATAACTGTCGGATTGATCTTCTCAGATTCAATGAGTGAATTATCGATGTTGCGATAAACATTATAGCCGAGCATGTTGCTCTCAGTCTCACTTATCCACTGCAATTCAACAAATTCACCGGCTAACCAGTTAGCTGTAAATGATGAAAGAACTACAGGTAGTGGTGGTTCATCAATTTCAAAACCCATAATCCTGATATTATCAAATCGGTTATTACCAGTAGTTCCTGTACCACCATCAAGTACTATTCTGATGATGAAGTAAGGGTTGTCATTTACTTCTGCTATTTCTGAGAAATCAACGGTACGAACAGCCCAACTAGTGGGTATATCGGTAAAAGTAACTATTTCTATGAAATCGATACCATTGATTGAATACAATACTTGCTGACTATTAAAACCGGTTGCAGTTCTTTGAGTAGCATAAGATAAAACAATGTCTTCATAACCTGTTGTGGGAACAATAATATCAAAGTGCTCTCCATTATTGATCAAATCTGTATGAGGACGAGGTACAAAAGAGCCTCCGGAAACCTCTCCTTCAATTCCATTAAGAATTGTTCCTGCAAATGAAACAGCTTCAGTAAAGGTATAGATGATCTCGCCGGGACCTATATAAGGTAAAATTGGTTGTGGCCAATTACCTGATGCCGGAGGATTATTGAAATTCCAGTAAGAGATCAATTCAGGTTCAACCGGTGGTTCAGTGATAATATAAGTAGCTGTAACAATTTCACTATCCAGCATTCCTGCTTTCGCTGCATAAGCCCAGATTGTTGTGGATTCTTCAATATATAATTCACTCAGGTATTCGTTCCAAGGATCTTCTATATCATAGCGATAATAAACTGTTGCATTATCAGTAATCGTTGTTATCGTTACTGTTTGTGGTTCATAATAGGTGCCACCTAACGGACTGAACGTTGGGGTAGCTACTTGTGGAATTTCCGGTGCTACTTCAATATTGATGTTGTCAACCTGCCAAGCTCTGTAACTTGATGAATAATAATATTTAAAGCCTAACCAGATAATTCCTGTAACCTCCGGTAAGTTAATTACACCGGAAGATTGCCAGGTATAACTACCACTAGCAGGTTTTGTAAATGGTATTTCTTGCCAGTTAGCAGATGCTGGACTACCTAAACCGAGATAATCGGTTGAATACATTAATTTCAGATAAAAGTCGCCCTCAATCTCTTCTGCACCAAAATTATAAGCAGTATCAAAAGTCATCATCAATGGATCATAGTCATCTGTATTGATACCCGGTAAGATCAACCAATCTTCTTCTAAAGTAGTAGAACCATAACCATTCATTAAGGCATATCCGTTTCCACCGAAAGAACCCCAGTTCCAGAATCTTGTGTTTCCTGAAACACTGTAAACATAACATTCACCTAAATCACTATCGAAAGTCTCTTGATAAGGTATGGTAGCATTAGCCGGGAAAGTATAAGTTGCTGAGGCAACAGAACTATTTAACATTCCGTCTTTGTAAGCATAAGCCCATACAGTTTTTGTTTCATCAATGTATAGATCACCTGTATATGGTGTCCAAGGTCCATCTGCAGATTCATAGCTATATTCGATCGAAGCGTCTAAAGTTGCTGTTGAAATGGAGACAGTTTGTGGTGAATAATATTCGCCTCCTACCGGATCAAATACTGGTGTAGCAACAGGTAGCATGGTTGCTATATAAATGCTCAAATCTTGGAAACGAGTACTGCCACCACCAGCTGTCATTTCCATTTTTAATCTACCTTCTGTAACATTATATGGACCAGTCAAATCTATTATTGCAGAACACTCTTCATAAGTTGTTGAAGTTGGTGAAAAAGTAGCAATTACATCGTAATCAATTCCACCATTATTTGATACCATAAGAGAAACTGTTTGTCCTAATGAACCACCATAAGTTGCTAAGAAAAAGGTAACCTCTAAAGCATCGTATTGAGTAAAATCAATAAGAGGTGTTTCTACATAACTACCTATAGCTATGAGTCGCAGATAAGTAGTAATAGCATAATTTTCGATAGTAAACCCATGAATTAATGCCAAATCTACATCAGCTTGAGATCTGAAAGCATTAAAATAGGGAATAGCAAATGGTTCAGCCATTGGTAAAACTTCACCACTAACAGCTACAGTTATCGGATCTGCTCCACCTCCACTGATAGTTATGTCTCCAGAATATACACCAACTGCTAATCCGGCATCAAGTTGAACATCAATCATTGTTGGTAATCCATCATATGCAGGCAATGAAGTGACTGATACTGAGAAATTAGCTGGAGGAGTAATTGTCACGTCTGTTCCATCAAGATTTGTTCCTGATAGCTCAAATGATTGTGCTGTTGAGGGACCTTCACCTTCCATATAATCTAAACCGGCAAGCTCATTTGGGCTGGCATAAAGTACTGCACCTTCAGGTTCAATGTAAGTAATAGTTACTGCATCAATTTGAATATGATCTCTTACTTCATCGGTATTCACCACAGAAAAAATTACTTCAACATCATCTACAGCAGTTCCAAACTGAAAAGTCCAGACGATTTCTGTCCAATCATCAGTATCAAGAATTGTATATGCAGAATATGCGGAATATGCTCCATTGCGATAAAAAGCATTTCTGATATCACCCTTACCTCTTGCATAATATGTTACTGTATATTCTGTGTCAGCTAATATTGAAAATGGCTCGGTTGTAAATCTTGCATGAGATGTAGATGCCCTAACAAGTTGGCAAGAAGTTGTTCCTGAATATGCTGACGTAGTATATTCATTAACATTAGTAGTTCCAATGCTTGATCTTGGTCCGTACCAATGATCAGGCAGTCCTTCTGTCCAGTTTTCAAAGTCACCGTTAAGGGCAATGTCAACTACAGTTTGACTCCAAAGTAAACCGGTTGCTATTAAAACAACCAAAATCAACAAACATGTCCTTTTCATTTTAAACCTCCAAATTAATTCTTAAAAAACGGTTAACGATTTATGATTTCTTTTTCTATCTGAAAGCTCTTTTATTACGGGATTAGTTACAATATAAGTAGATTTTGAAAGTGTCAGTTCTCCCGTAAAATTAGCTAAAAGTTTCTTCATTTTTCTTAATCTCCAATATAAAGATACACATTCAATGTTACGGATAATAGAATAGCGTTCAGATGTCAAGCTTTTTTTGATTTATTTTTTTGTTACTTTATCCCTTAAAAAATTACACGCAGATCACGCTGATTTTTTAAAATATAAAACCACAGATACACACAGAGGGAAAATCCGAGGGAGAGGAAAGAAGTAAATACTATTTAGTATTAAGTAAGTAGAAAACCTGTGGAAGAATAGCAAGTCCATTGGGAGCAGAGCAAGCATTGGACCACTAATACGCACAGATTAAAAAAGAATAAACACGGATTCATCAGCGGGAGAAAAATCGAGGGAGAGAGTGAGAAAGGGTGCGAAAAAAAGAAGTAAGTACTAAGTAGTATGTAGTAAGTAGAAAACCAGTGGAAGAATAGCAAGTCCATTGGTAGAGAAGCAAGATGGGAAGAAATTATTTAACGGTGATCTCGCCGGTTCCTTTGCTGGTGATCTTACCGATAATGGCAGCGGAGTTTATCCCTGCTTTCTGACAGGCGTCGATGGCTTGTTCTGTCATTTTAGAGGGAAGGGCAACGAGCAGTCCACCGGAGGTCTGAGCATCGAAGAGGATGAGCTTTTCGGTCTCGGAAATAGTTGAAGCAAATTTAACAAAATTTTCATAATGGTTTTTATTGTTAGTAGTCCCGCCGGGAAGAGAGTTGCGACTGAGTAGTTCCCGAAGTCCTGGTAACTGGGGAACTTTTTCAAGATAGATCTCAGCATTCATTTCACTTCCTCTGGTCATTTCCGAGAGATGACCAAGTAGTCCAAAACCTGTAACATCAGTACAGCTATGAATCTCATATTGCCTTAAGATCTCAGCTGCTTGCTTGTTGAGAGAGCTCATGTTCTCAATGGCTGATCTCTTTTGCTCTTCGGAAGCAATACCCCTTTTCATGGCTGTGGTTATAATACCAGTTCCTATCGGCTTGGTTAAGATCAAGACATCCCCTTCTTGAGCATCTTTATTGGTGAGTATCTTATCAATTTCTACAATTCCAGCTACGACGAGTCCGTATTTGGGTTCCGGATCTTCAATCGTGTGCCCACCGAGGATAGGTATCCCAGCTTCATTGGTCTTACTGGCAGCACCCTTGAGGATATCTGATAATACAGAAACGGGTAATCTGTTAATTGGAAACCCAACAATATTCAGGGCAAAAAGGGGGTTAGCACCCATGGCATAGATATCGCTCAATGCATTAGCAGCAGCTATAGCTCCAAAATGGAAGGGTTCGTCAACTATCGGGGTAAAGAAGTCGGTAGTTAGTACAAGAGCTCGCTCTTCGTCGAGTTTATAGATAGCAGCATCGTCAGAACTTTCCGGACCAACGAGAACATTGGGATCATTCAGAACAGGGAGTTCCCGCAGTACTTTCTCCAATACAGAAGGTTGGATTTTACAAGCACAGCCAAGCCCATGAGTATATTTGGTCAGTTTGATCTCTTCCTGTTCTTCGGCAATTATTATTGGTTCTGAAGATTGGGTCATTAATGGTTGCAGGTTTTTGATCATTATCTCTGCAGCCCGGTCAATCTCATCTTTTGTAGTATTTCGACCTGTGGAGAATCTAATCGTTCCCATAGCAAAATCAACGGGAACTTTCATGGCTTCCAGCACGTAAGAGACCTCTATTCTGTCTGAATGACAAGCCGCTCCTGCTGAGAGAGCAATCTGATCGCCGATCACAGAGAGGAGAGTTCCGGCATCTACTCTGTAAAAACTAAGATTGAGAGTGTTAGGGAGCCGTAACTCATCATGTCCGTTCAGTTTAATCAACTTCTGGTCAATACCGGCTTTTGCCAGCTTTGGGGTAATACTTTGCTGTAAACTATCCCGCATCTCTCTCATCCTGCTGCTATTCTTCTCCAGATCGCGAAAAGCGATCTCAGCTGCTTTGCCAATTCCAGTGATAGCAACGACATTTTCAGTACCAGGGCGGAGATGCCTTTCGTGTTCGGCACCATGCATCGTTTTGACTATTTCTGTGCCTCTCTTGATAAAGAGAGCACCCACACCTTTAGGGGCATAGAATTTATGGCCAGCCAGTGAAAGGAGGTTAACTTTCAGTTCTTTGACATCTAACTCTACTTTACCGGCAGATTGAGCTGCATCGGTGTGAAAGATAATTTTATGTTTTTCGGCAATTTCTCCAATCTCAGCTATTGGTTGCAGAGAACCTGTTTCGTTGTTGCTATGCATGATCGTGATCAGAATTGTTTCCGGAGTTATTGCTTCTCTAAGGGCATCAAGGATAACAATGCCATTCTCATCAACAGGGAGATAGGTTATCCGAAAATTACCTTCCTCCAGATGGCGACAGACCTCCATTACAGCTGGATGCTCTATTTGACTGGTAATGATATGATTCCCTTTACGCCGATGAGCATAGACAATACCCTGAATTGCCAGATTGTTGGCTTCAGTTCCTCCTGATGTGAAAATAATCTCATCATTATAGCAACCAATAAGCCGGGCAACATGTTCACGTGCCTTTTCAACCCTCTCTTTAGCATGTAAACCGTAATAATGGGTGCTGGAAGGATTTCCGAAGTCCTCCTGCATTGCCTCTTTCATCAGATCCATCACCTCTTCGGCAAGAGGTGTAGTGGCATTAAAATCAAGATATATCGGTTTCATAGCTATTCCTTATCATTTAAACTATAGAAAACTCCTGTCTCCTGCTCAGTCGCTGTAATAACCCCTTTTTTAGCTAAATGATGAAGATATTTGGCTACTTCATCAATATGAAGATGAAGAATCTTTGCCATGTCATCGGCAGTACAAGGTCTTCGTTTAATGGTAGAGATAAGTTTATCTTCCAGTTGTTGATCTATCTCCGGAAAAACCATATCCACTGTTTTGCGGCTTATAATCTCGACTGGGAGAGGTTTTAGAAATTGAGCAATCTGCTCCAGTTTATTTTGAGGTTCTTTGATTAGCCAGCGTTCTGTGCCAGGTCTATCCAAACTGTTTAACTGTACACGATGTGGATTTATTCTCTGAACTGTTTCTTTGAGCAATGAAACCTCTGTTGCATGATCATTGATTCCGGGTAGAAAAAAGATCTCCAGCCACATCTCTGCATCACTTTCCTGACGAAAAGCGATCAGTCCCTTTACGATATCAGCTGTTTTTAATGCAGGGCAAGGTCGGTTAATCTTCTCAAAAACTTCCTGGGTAACTGCATCAAGTGAGGGCAATATCAGATCTATATCTCTGATCTCTTTTCTTAAATGTGTATCAGGTAAAAGGGAACTATTCGTTATCAGAGCTAATTTGTACTTCGGATACTCTTTCTTAATAAAACTGACCATAGCGCCTATGCGGCTGTTCAAGGTGGGTTCTCCGGCTCCGGAAAATGTTATGTAGTCTAATTCCGGATTCGATGACAAATAATCGTTCAATTCCTTTCTTACTTCGTCAAAGGGGACATATTCATCACGTCTCATGGTCAGATTGGTAGTTCTGCCAATCTCGCAATAGATACAGTTCATTGAACAGTATTTAAAGGGAACGATATCTACACCTAATGATACCCCCAACCGTCGGGATGGCACAGGACCGAAGAGATGTTCGTAATTCATTTCTATTCCTTTATTTCGTTTAGAATTATCGTCGAAAGAGAGGGCTTTTCCGTCAATTTATTTCCTATTGATGATTGAACACAAAGACACAGAGGACAAGGAGTAAAAGAAAATGAGATACTCCAGAGGAAGGATAGCAAGTCCATTGGTAGCAAAGCAAGCAATTATTAACCACGGAGACACAGAGTGCACAGAAAAAAGATTGAGACGCCCCAGCGGAAGAGAAAAAAATGAGGAAGAGAGTGAGCGAAAGTCAGCGTTCCAATAATCTCTTACACTTTTTCCTTTTTATCCGTTTGACCTTCTTTTTCCTTTAGATCGGTGTTCTATTCCTTTATTTTTCTCCTATTCCCTAAAACCTATTCTTTTATCCGTTTCTATGATTAATCCTTCTATACATTCTCCACCAAAATTGAAAGCCACATTGATGAAGCAATCCATTATGGTGGAGAACACTCAGGATGACACAGTACTACTAATTCTAAATTACATCCGTAAAATCTTTATTTTTCAGTTCAATCCGTGTTCTATTCTTTTTTCCTAATCCCTAACACCTAAAACCTATTCTTTTATCTGTGTTCATTCCTTTTGATCAGTATCTTTCGTGGTAGGAGTTATTTATAAAACTCCGGGCGTCGGTCTTCAAGGATGTGATTGAAATCGGTCACCCATTTATTACGGGCATGTTCCGGATTGATAGTTGTCACAAAGACCCCCTCTTCGACCAGATTAAATCTTTTCATTACTTCTCCGTATGGATTAGTAACCTGACTCTGTCCGGTAAAGACCATCTCAACATCACCGTTTCTTTCTGTTCCAACCCGATTCGCTGTGATAGTGAAAACTCTGTTCTCGATGGATCTGGTTACCATCGCCTGCTGACACCAGGGAAGCACGAGGTTTGCTGGATGGCAGATAACTTCAGCACCCATAAGAGTCAGTGTTCTGGCTGACTCGGGAAAGATCCAGTCAAAACAGACCATCAAACCCACTTTGACATCACCTTTAGCTTTACTGACCATAAGTCCTGTATCACCAGGGGTAAAAATCTGCTTCTCCCGATTAAAAAGATGAGTTTTACGATAAACAGTGAGTTCACCTTCGGGATTTATCAGAAAGGCAGAATTAAAAAACTTCTTCCCTTCTTTCTCAGCAAAACCAACCACATAACTGGTATTTTTTTTGCGTGCCAGTTCACGAAACATCTCAATGGTTTTACTCGTTTTAACCTCTTCGGCAATCTTATGAAGCTCCTCTTTCGTATTGATAACATAACCAGAAACAGCTAATTCCGGCAGTACTATCAAATCTGCTTTTGTTTTATTGAGCATATCCGACAATTTCTGCAAATTCTTTTCTATAGCAAAAAGCTTCGGCTTAAATTGACAAAAACCAACTCGATACTTCATTTTACTTCCTTTAGATCATTCTTTCGTTAGCAAGTGAGATATAGTCATTATCGCCTACAATAATATGATCCAGTACTTTGACATCAATAAATGTCAAGACCTTCTTAATTTTCTCGGTTATCATGATGTCCTCTTCCGATGCTTTGAGAGTTCCTCCTGGGTGATTATGGACAACAATGATCGCAGTCGCTCCATTCTTGATAACATTCTGCAAGAGTGTCCTGATATATATCTTTGCTTCGTTGACAGTACCCCGGAAAAGTGTCTCTTCGGTGATTATATAATTGCGAGAATTTAGATATAATACCTTGAACTCTTCGTTCTGTTTTCCCTTATAATAATGTTTTAGATAATTATAAACGTCGTGACAAGAGGTTATACATATCTGTTTGGTGATATTCTCCCGCAACGCGTAGGTCATTGTATCTCTAAAAAGTTTCAATAATACGACAGTCCGTTCTCCCAAACCCTCTATTTTGATGAGTTTTTCAACCGGTGCGTTGATGACTCCTATAAGAGAACCGAATTCATTAATCAGTTCCTTGGCGATTTGTTTGGTATCTTTCTGGATAAGAGAATAAGATAAGATAAGTTCTAATACTTCATAATTATGAAAACCAGCTAAACCATCCTGACAATAGCGGATTCGTAACCGTTCTTTGTGTTTTTTTTTAGTATCATCCATGAAACAACCTCTTAAAGATGTCCTCCAAAAAAAATGGTGGGTGATACGGGACTCGAACCTGTGACCTCTACGATGTCAACGTAGCACTCTAACCAGCTGAGCTAATCACCCACGCGTGTTTCCATATCAAAAAAAAGAGGTTTTTTGTCAAACAAAAAAGGGGAATCGCGAGTCCATTGGAAGTAGAGCCATCATTGTCCACAAATGAACACAGATTAAAAGACGAGGAAGAGACTGAGCGATGGAGATAAAGCCGGAGGAAGGATAACAAGAAGGAATTAAATGCCCCGAAGGGGTATGATATAAGATAGCCAGACACTTCAGTGTCTGGAATAAAGACCATCTATACCCACCCGCCACCCAAATGGAGCAGAGCTCCATTACCTGCGACTGAAGTCGCAGGCTATATTATGTCACCCATCGCTACACTCAGGGTGATGTCGGGGTAAAGCTAAAGGGAGGAAAAGCCTACAGAAGGATAGCAAGACGAGGGGCAAGGGGGAGAAAACCAGAGGGAAGGATAGCAAGAACATTGGAAGTCGACTTTTGCTACTTACTACTTAGTATTTACTGCCTACTCACTTCTTCGCTCTATCTTCCGCTCGACTATCTCCCTGTCTCCGTGGTTATTTTTTTTCTTGTCAAAGATTCAGAGGTCAAAAAAGTGTCTTAGCATAGTATAATTAAGGATAGGTTACAAATATGGCAACAACATCTGATATTCGCAATGGAATGATGATAGAATTTAAAGATGGAATATATGAGATCGTGGAATTCTTGCACGTTAAACCGGGCAAGGGAAACACATTTGTTCGCACTAAGTTAAGAAATATAAAATCTGGTCAGGTTTTGGAAAATAACTTCCGGATCAGTGAGAAACTGACCGAAGTTAGAATTGAAAAATCAAAGAAGCAATATCTATATCATGACGGTGATTTTTTTGTTTTCATGGATAATGACACCTATGAGCAAATAAATATACCTTCTGAAACAATCGGAGAACTTGATCGTTTTCTGGTGGAGAACACAGAAGTAGTAATGAAGACTTCTAAAGATGGAGAAATGGTAGGTATAGAATTGCCCACCTCAGTCATCATGGAAGTCACTGAATGTGATCCAAATGTAAAGGGTAATACTGCTTCCGGTGGTGGTAAGAATGCGAGAACGCAGACCGGATTACGGCTTACAGTACCCTTTTTTATAGAAGTTGGTGATTTAATAAAAGTAGATACAAGGACAGGAGCTTATCAGGAAAGAGCTTAGAGATATTTTTTGTCAAATTACTTGACAGAATACTAAAAGCAGATTTACTTGATTGAGTATGAAGGAGGATAAATGGCAAAGAAACGAACGTTTGCCGCTAAATTAGCACACGAAACAAGCCTAGAAGGAAAACTCGTTTGTCCTGTATGTAATGTCGAGATGAAGAGGACAAAACTGATCCGCAACAAGAAATCAAAAGTGGATTCCTGGGCACCAAATTATGAATTCCTCAACATATGCAAATGCAACGAGAATGATGTATATGCTGGAAAAGTAAAGTAGAGCTTTCACACCCTACATAGAATGCCCTCCTAATACCCTCTTATCTCCCCGATAAGAGGGTATTTTTTTACTAAGAAGAACAAGAGGTGAATATGGGAAAACATTTAATAGTTTTGACGCTGATACTTCTCTTCGGTATTGCTTCGTTAATACCGATCATTCCTTCTCCAAAAGAGATGGAGATGATAGATCAGAATGAGATCGTGATCTCAGAACTTTTCAGTCCTCGTCCTGTCAGGGGGGATATTGGTTCCCTACCCCAAGATGTACTTATCCTGATGGTAGAATTTGCTGATGTAAAATTTACTGATACCATTACCAATCAGGATTATTTAACTAACCCTGATTATACTCTGCAAGATTATATTGGGAGATTCATGTTTCACGTTCAGAGCTACTATTTGGATGCATCCTATGAAGCTTACGAGATCAATTATACTGTATGCGATACGTTGATAACCCTACCCAGCAATATGTCAGTTTACGGAAGTCAGACCAACAGTTTAGAAAGAAGAGTACAGTTAGTTCAGGATGTAGTCGCCTATATTGATCCCTATATCAATTTTGCCGATTATGATGCCTATATAATGATGCATGCCGGAGCAGGAAGGGAGACAGATATTTACGGGACTAATCCTAATGCTATATCCAGCTCATTTATGAATAGGAGATTGATGCAGGCAGTTTTAGATCCGGATAATGACGAATTCCCAGGTATACCGACTGATGACGGTGTCTATGTTCAGGAGATGGTAATCTCGGCAACTAATCATGACCATCCCGATAATCCGGAGGATCTCAACTATGGCATTCTCGGTTTGCTGGTACATCTATTCGGCAGACAAATGGGATTACCGACACTCTTTGGCAATGTTTCCAATTTGGGCAGGGCAGCCGGTGCAGGTAATTTTTGTGCAATGGGAACAGGTGTTTGGAATGCTAATGGTTTTGTACCACCATTTCTATCAGCATGGACTCGTACATTCGCCGGTTGGGCAGAGCCAGTAACTATCAGACAGACCGCTAATGATATCCCATTAACATACCCCTTTAATCCGGAAGATCTAGCAATTCCCAGGGTCTACAAAGTGCCAATCTCTGATGAGGAGTATTATTTAGTAGAAAACCGTCAGCAAAACCCCGACGATTCAATATTAGAAGGCGAACCAAATTTTACCTTCAAGCTTTTACCACCGGATGAGCAGGACTACTATCCTCCACCTTATGAAGATGTACCAAGATTCAATTTTATGAAGAACACCTATCGCGGCTGCGAATGGGACTTTTATCTTCCCGGTTTGGGTGGACCTGACTATCCTCTGATTGATGGTTCTGGAATTCTGATCTGGCACATAGATGAGAATATTATTCGGGAGAACTATGAATACAATACCATCAATGCCAATCCGGCACATCAGGGTGTTACTCTACAGGAAGCAGATGGCATCCAGCATCTGCGTTCCAGTCTATTTGATATATATATGCGGGGTTCACCTTATGACTCTTTTCGGGCAGGACATAATGATTACTTTGGAAAATATCAATTAGCTGACGGAACTATATCTCTTCCCTTTGTTCAGAGTTATTATGGTGAGACAGACCTTGAGATTTTCGATATCAGCAGCTCCTTGAATATCATGACCTTTTCCGTCAATTTTCCCTGGACATTGGAATATCCTTACGAAGGTGATGATGTTTATCCGGCTGCTATAGTTGAAGATGAGTTTGGTGATCTTTACCTGTTGCAGACGACTGAGTCAGGAAGTATTTTTCTCTTCAAAAATTTTGAATTATTACCACAATACCCTTTGAATGTTGAATCCATACCACATCTTTACACCTATACAGAAGATAACCATACATTTATTATACCTGTACAAAGTGAATCAAACGGGGCTGCTTACTATAAAGTCTCACCATCTGGTTACGAATTGATTGATATCTTACCGGAAAATCCACATCGAGTTTGGGTCACTCACCCCATTACTTTCAGTAATATTGATTCAGTAGCACGATCTGCTTTTGCTTTCTATAATACTGTGCAAGACAGATCAGAAGTCATTCTCTATAGTGAAGAGTATGTCTCATATTATACTTACACATTTGCCAACCGACTGATCGCCTCGAACTTGATTCAGAAAGGTGAAGAACTGCTTTTCTTTACTAAGCGGTATGATAACAGCCACTATGAACTGCAAATTATTGATCTGATCGAATACAGCCATCTGTTCACCTCTTTTCCACGTCTCGATAGTAAGGATATCGAATCGGCAATAGTAGCTCCACTAACTAAAGAAGAGATTGAAGAAAACATTTACAGAAATAACATCATAGTTTTAACTTCCGAGCAGATATCCTCTAGAGATGAAGGAGATAAGATTTATAAACTCTATATGTTCTATGAAAATGGTTCATTATGCAACGGTTTCCCTATAGAGTTTTCTGAGCAAATATTATCAGTCCCAAGTTTAGATGATGTAACCGGCAATGGTTATCTGGATATATTATTAGTCAGCAGCAATAATCTCTATGTTGTAGGATATAATGGAGAAATACATTCGGCGGTGATCTTCGATGATCTGGCTTATCCGGAAGTTACTACCCAGAGTCTTGGAGTAATCGCTTTAGACGTAACTGGTAATGGCAATTCCGAGATCATAGCCAATTTGGGAGGTAATCGATTCGTAATCTGGAATAACCAGTTTCAATTACTCGATGGTTATCCCCTCATGCTACCTGAGCAACCGCGAAACTATCCACTTCCGGTGTTCAAAGCAGATGCCATTGATATCTATCTTTCTGCCGAACAGGGTTTACTATTCCGTCATACTTTTTATCCTCAGCCGTATAATCCAGATACAGAAGCTATGGGCTGGTTTGTTGAATATGGCGATCTGCAACGTTCAGCATACTATTCTGCTCCCCTGCCGGATAATCCATTAGAAACCGATAAGATCTTTATCAAAGAACATTGTTATGCTTTTCCGGTTCCTTTAACCTATCAAAATGGTGGAGTATTATACTTCAATATAATGGTCAGTCAAAATCTACCAGTAGAGGTGAAAATATTTGACATCTCAGGTAAACAAATTTTTAAAGAAATTCACGAATGTCAGGCCTATACTAATAACAGGAACAAGGTATTTCTTGATATTAACGGCTTAGCGACCGGTGTCTATTTTGCTATCTTGAAAGCAAAAGGTGAGACCGTTACATTGAAATTTGCCGTAGAAAAATAGTTCTATAGCAAAAAGGAGTTTGATAAATGAAGAAGAGTATACTCATACTTGTCATGATAATAATTTTCGGACTCTCCTTGCAGGGAGTCGAACCGATAAATATTAAGAGTGATTACGGCTGGAAAATGCTTACTATACCGCTCTCCCCATCAATTGCTGCCATGGCGGGTACTGGAGCATCCATATCCGACGAAGCCGGATCTTTTATTGAGCATCCTGCTGCCGGATTGGTGGGAAATGTCCGAGCTATAAGCGTTTCGCAAAACTTATGGATCTTTGATACTCAATTAAACAGTATTGCTATCAACACAATTACTGGAGCCACTTCCTACGGTTTTGCGCTTCGAGCTCTAGATTATGGTAAGATAGATGCTCGCGATTTAGCAGGTGATATTATCGGTGAATTTCATCCCTTAGATGTAAACCTTATAGGTAACTTTGCCTATCGGATAACTCCCAACTATTATGCCGGCATTAACTTAATGCTTCTCTACCAGAAAATACAGACCAAATCATCAACAGGAGTCGCTTTTGATCTGGGCTTGACCTATCTCACTCCGATCAGCGGCTTATCGGTAGATGCTGCTGTAAAGCATCTCGGTAAGACACAAAAAGTCAATCAGAGTAGGATAAAACTCCCCGTTACACCAGAATTGGCTTTTAATTACCTGTTGCCGGTTGATATAGCAATAATTCATACCGAACTTAAAATGCTTAAGCACCCCGATGATGATAACATTCGCGTGCAGTTAGGAGCCAATGCCAATATTAACAGTGTATTCAATGTGAGAGCCGGTTACTATTTCAATCATGATACTCAGAACATAACTGCCGGTATTGGTTTGCAACTTAAGAGAATAGATTTCAACTATGCTTATCTCCCTTTTAGTAATGATATAAGGGATGCTCATTCTTTCGGATTGAGCTATAAATTTTGATAAAAAACAAGAGACAAAAACTAATTTAATCAGTTACATAGAAAAAGTTTCCAACAGAGGAAAGAAATGAAGAAATTTTTGCCGGGTTTAGTATTTCTGCTGACTATTAACACTCTATTGTTGGGCAATAGCTTCAGATATACCCCCACTGAAATGATCGTCAAGACGACTGAACCAAAAGGTAATTCCCGGATTAATACACTTGATGTTCCTGAATTTGATTCTTTTCTGGTTCAGAAGGATGTCAAACAGATAAAAGCCATAACCCCTTCCTTAGAAAACAGATTCTATGTTATCAGATTTGAAGAGCCCTTGGATTGGGAGGAACTAAAGATTCAAGACCCGCGTTTTGACGGCATTGAATATATTCAGCCCAATTATCTCAATGAGTTTCATGTTGTTCCCAACGACCCTTTATTTACCCAGCAAGCACTCCATTTATCCCGTATTCCCGAAGCTTGGCACTATGAAATTGGTAATCATAATGTTATTGTAGCCATTGTTGATTCTGGGCTCTGGTTTGAGCATCCGGAATTTAGTACTTATGAGAATATCTGGATTAATGAAGCAGAATATCCACCTAATGGAGAAGACAGCTCCGGCAATGGTTATATTGACGACTGGCGTGGTTGGGACTTCGTCGATGCTCCTGAATTAGCACAAATTGCTCTGGGTGATTATCTCGATCAAGATAATGACCCGACTGATGAAAGTGGTCACGGTACCCACATTGCAGGTATTATCGGTGCTGCCACTAATAATGATCAGGGCATTGCCGGTATTTGCTGGAATGTTAGCATGATGATCCTTCGTGCCGGTTTCAGGACAACAATCGGCGCTGGTTACCTTCAAGATGATGACGCTGCTGCCGCTATTATCTATGCCGTTGATAATGGAGCCCATGTCATAAATCTCAGTTGGGGAAGTACGATATTTTCCCAGATCATTGCTGATGCCTGTCAATATGCCTATGATAATGGAGTGATAGTAGTTGCTTCAGCTGGTAATACCCCAGTACCTGAGGTAATGTATCCGGCAAGATTGAATACTACTATATCTGTCGGTGCAGTTAATAACTTCCTCAATTTGACAGGTTTTACCAGTTTCGGCCCCGACCTTGATATAGTTGCTCCCGGTGAATTCATCTTGAGTACTTATATACCTATAGCCAATAGTATCTACTATAACTCTTCCGGAACTTCTATGTCTGCTCCTTTTGTTGTGGGTGCAATTGCGCTGCTTCTGTCTAGGGAACCTGGTTTGAGTTTTAATGAAGTTAAGTCACGGCTCTTTTCTTCAGCCATAGATCTTGGAACTCCGGGATTTGATAATTATTTTGGACACGGTTTGCTTAATGTAGAAGGATTACTGACTATAACTGATGTCCCCTATATCGAAGTCACCTCTCCTGATGATCATAGCGGACTATCGGGTAGTTTTGACATAACCGGCAGTGTTTCTGCATCAGATTTCTTTCGCTATACTGTAATGTATACTAATGCTGAAATGCCAACAACTTTGGACTGGAAAGATGTGGTAACTCATCAGAATACCCCCTCATTTTACTATAATGAGGTTCACGATGATCTGATAGCCCATTTTTATGTCCCACCGACCTTACCCGATGATAATTATCTGATAAGAGTTAAGTTGGAAACAATAACAGCAGGAATCTATGAAAAAAGATTCAGGGTTAATGTCAACCAATCTACGCCGGTTTTGAAAGAGGGTTATCCTATTGCGATTCGACGTTATCATGCCGATATACCTTATTATTTTGTGACTACTGAATTTGACCAGCATGTCTCACTGCAAATGGCTGTTCATTCCAATACAGGATACTCAACCAATGTTTTTAGTAATTATGCTGATTCTCTCCACATTCTTCAGCTACCGGTTGATCTTCCGGAAGGAAACATATCACTACAGTTTACTGCTACTAATGTTAGTGGCCTAGAATATACTACTCCCCTCTTTGAAAATGTTATTTATCTCGATAAAACGGGAATTCCCACAGATACTTTTATTCAACAAACGGTTGGTCCCGCCATTATAACTACCCCCAAGTCATTTGATATCAATGATAACGGATTCAGAGAGTTCATAGGGATGTCTATTGGTGAAGGTCAGGTCTTAGGAGACTTGAAAATCTACGAGTTCAGTTATGAAGAAATGATTGAAAAATTTACCTATAATGATTCTTTCTTACCTATAGATATGGGAATAGAAAACAATTTCGGTTTAGAGGTTCTCGGGTTGATCGGTAATACTGCAGTTCTCTATGGAACCCTTGATGAGACAGAGTATCCGAGTTTTGATTTCTGGACTAGTGGCAATACTATGGGTGGCAATATCATTGATTATAACAATAACGGTATTGATGACCTAATTTTAGTTCAAAATTTTCAAAATACTCGTGTATTAACACTATATCGTCGTTCCAGTAACCACCTTCAGTTCGTTCAAGAGAACACACTCTTCAATACAACTGAAACTTTTGAACGCAATACTTTTGCTCCTCGAGTTGCTGCCAGAGACCTTAACGGTAACGGTTTTATGAACATACTGGCTGCTGATACCGATGGTGATGTTATGGTTTATGAGATTTACAATGCTGTGTCCGACAGTCTGATCTGGCATACGAGATTACCGGCAAGAAACCTCTATCACGTATCTATTGGAGATTATACAGGGAACGGGCAGCCGGAGTTTTGTGTTGGTGGCTTTGAATCCGATCTAGTAGATCCTAACAAGACCTACTGGTATTTTGAGTTTTTCCGTTATGACACGGCTTTTCAGGATTTCATAACTCTTGGTTATCTCTCTTTTGACCATTATGATGATGTAAATTCTATCAATGCCCTTGATCTGACCGGAGATGGCAACTTAGAATTAGTCTTTGCCTTAACACCTTATCTTTATATCATTGATTATATAGATGGTGAGTTTGTTCCTATCTATCGGGGTTCAACTCATAGAACATATAATGTCATTCCGATCCCGCAGCATGAAGACTATCCAGCCGGAGTGATCATCAATAACAGTGATGGAGTAGATTCTAAATCCCAGTTTGTGACCCTGAATAATTTTACAGGTCCTCCATCGCCTATCGGTTTAACAACACAGCCGGTAGATGAACATACGGTGAAGCTGGACTGGAATTACTGTGCTGCCGAATATTATTTGATCTATCGTAAACACGATGATCTAATTACTCTTGTTGATTCAACCTATTCAAATACCTATACTGACAACAACCTCATCGAGGGTGAAGAGTACTATTATTCTCTTCGGAGCGTCCATCATGGTTATGACCCTTATATCAGCCAACATACTACGTGGAGTTTAGCTATTCCTTATGCAATCCCCGAATTGCTCTCCATCAGAATGACCCAAGTCAATGAATTGCGCCTTCTGTTTGATGTTCAACTGAGTAATGATGCCATAAATCTTGGTTATTACAATGTAAATAACGGAGTAGGTCGCCCATCTTCAGTAAACCACACAGAAAATCAGCGTGGTCTGTTACTCAGATTCCTCAATTCTCTATCAGAACCGGAAGAAGATTACTATATTGAGATAACTGGGCTTACAGGACGTTCGGGAGTTCCCTTCCCTCATGGCCAATACTATTTCATCTATACAGAAGATCTGGAGGCACCCGTTGTTCTCTCTCACCGTGTTGTTAATGATCAGATGTTAGAGATAGTATTCAGCAAAGACCTCGATGCAGATATTGTACAGGATGAAGCTAATTTTACTCTACAAACCCCTCTTGTTGACGCTCAAAACAGGATCAATAATATTCATTGTTATGATAATTATCTTGAAATATATTTCCGGGAGAAACTTAAACATAGCAATCGACCCTACTATCTGACCATGAACAATATCGTGGATCTGGCTGGGAATTCTCTTCCCAATAATCAGAATATCATCCGTTTCCAGCTTACCGATATGACTACTTTGAAACATGTTCAGATTGCTCCCAACCCTTTTAACAGAAATGTACACAGCCGTTTGGAATTTATTGGTTTACCGATCAATCAACAGGGTGAAATAAGGATCTATTCTTTATCGGGTGAAACCGTATATTCTTCTACCATCTCGCCGCTAACGGAGCTAAACAGCAGTTATCACTGGAGCGGTGTTAATAATGAAAACAGAGCTCTTTCCTCGGGTATATACATCTATATAATTCGCATGGGCAAGGAACAGAAGCGGGGTCAGATAGCAATAGTTAATTAAGTGATAATTGAAACCAAGAACTTAGGAGGATAGTATGATATCTTTGGACTGGAAACAGCGACTGAAAATGGATACTGAGGATTTTGTTTCTCGCAAAATACCACAGGGTGATTTTGATATAGATATAGTCTATAATGCCTATCCCAAGAGAATAGATAATAAGATCCCTTCAGAAGTAATTACCTTCGTAGCCAAAATTTTGGCAAGTAAGATCGCTAAGAATATGGACCAATACTTGAATTTTTACGATTATCTCTGGTATAAGAAAGGAGAAAATGGAAAACAGATCTTTGTTTACCTTATGAAAACTGCTATCCATCGTAAACCTGCTATCTTTCTCGATTATGTAAAGAAAGTTTTGGCTACCAGTAAGGATGTTACGGATATCAATGCTGTACTTAATAAAGCTGTTGTACCGCTCTTTAAGAAAGAGAGCAAAAAATATCTCGATATTATATACAATTGGCTTTCTCTTGATAATCCTGACCTGCACAAGAGTATCATTAACCTCTTCATCAAAGTGGCTAAAAACGATCCTACTCTTCTAAAATACATCTTCCAAAAGATGGAAAGGGGCTGGCTCTATCCCAATCCCCATACAATAAAGAACAGTGTACAGTTCCTGAAAGCAACTTATAAAATAGATGCGGATTTTTATTTCTCGGTATATGATAACTATAAAGGAAGCAGGAATCCTGTCTTTGTAGAGATCTTGTGCCATGCTCTTAATCCAATAAGTGAACCGGAACCATATAATAGAATAGTCGGTTATCTGGAAAACTGGCAGAAAAGCGGCAATATACGGATCAAAAAAGCTGCTGCTACGAGTCTGAAAACCATGAAGAAAAAGAGTAAATAATGGATCTAAATTACATCACGATCAAAGGTTTGATTAAATTAAAAGAACGACTACAATACTTAAATACAATTGAACGTCCGGAAGTCATTAAGCAGGTTGTCACTGCTCGTGAGATGGGTGATTTGTCGGAAAATGCCGAATATCATGCCGCCAAAGAACGTCAGCGACATATAGATAAGGAGATCAATCATCTGAGAAGCCGTATTAGCCGCTTGAAAGCTCTCGACCCGGCACAAATACCGAAAGATGCCGTCAGGTTTGGAGCCATCGTATCCCTCAAAGATCTACATAACGATGAATTAATGCATTATCAGATCGTTGGGATTGATGAAGTGGGAGATCCGGAAGACAATATCCATCCCATTTCCATCGCTTCCCCGATCGGCAAAGGCCTGCTGGGTAAGAAACCGGGAGATACGGTACTCATCAAAGTCCCTGCCGGTGAACGCGAGTTTAATATTATAGAGATAAAATAGAAAGGAGTAATTAGATGCCTAAAAAAGAAGAATTGTCAAAGAAACTTGGATATCAACGCACGAATTTCTGGAAAACGGCAACAGAATCGGAAAAAAAGGAAGCGATGAAATTTGCCGAAGGTTATAAATCATTTCTCACTAATTGTAAAACTGTAAGGGAGACTGTCTCGTATTCTCAGAAAGTTCTGGAAGGGAATAAGTTCAGTGCTATTGAAAAAACTAAAAGATCAGAGCAAAAAAAATACTATCAGGTCTATCGGCAAAAAAATATCATTGCTGCAGTAATAGGTAAAAGACCGATCTCAGAAGGGATCAATATCGTCTCTCCTCATATAGATACCCCCCGGGTAGATCTGAAGCAAAACCCGCTCTATGAAGATTCTAATACCCAATTGGGGATGATGAGAACCCACTACTATGGCGGTATCAAAAAATATCAATGGATGTCAACACCGCTCGCTTTGCACGGTGTTTTAGTTAAGAAAAGCGGCGAGATAGTCAATATCTCTATCGGTGAAGATGAAAAGGATCCAATCTTCATGATGCCCGATCTTCTTCCTCATTTAGCTGCTGATCAGGCAACTCAGAAGATCGGTGATGCCATTAAAGCATCACACATGAACGTTATTTTTAACTCTATACCTTATCCCGACGAAAAGGTCAAAGAAGCGGTCAAGCTCAATGCTCTTGTTATCCTTAATGAGAGGTATGGAATAACAGAAGGTGATTTTCTCAGTGCCGAACTGGAACTGGTACCCGCAGGTAAAGTCCGAGATGCCGGTATCGATAGAAGTATGATTGTCGGTTACGGTCATGATGATCGTGTTTGCTCCTATACTTCTCTGCAAGGATTGTTAAAAGCCAACCCTGCCCTGATACAGAAGACTGCCCTGATCTTTTTCTCCGACAAGGAAGAGGTTGGTAGTGAAGGTAACACAGGTGCCAAAGCGACCCAATTCATTGACTTTGTCGCTGAACTACTAAAGAAGAACGGAGAAAAATATGATAGCTATACAGTCCGTAAGACCCTGATGAACAGCCAGATCCTTTCTGCTGATGTCAATGCGGCTATTAACCCTAACTTCCCCTCCGTTCATGAAAAGGATAACGCAGTACACATGGGCTATGGAGTCAGTATTACCAAATTTACCGGAGTACGTGGAAAAGCCGGCTCTAATGATGCCCACCCTGAATTTACCTCTAAATTGATCCATCTGTTCAATAAAGAAAAGGTTAACTGGCAGATGGGTGCTTTAGGACAGGTAGATGTCGGTGGTGGTGGAACAATAGCTAAGTTTCTCGCTGCTTACGGTGCCGATGTTATTGACTGTGGTACCGGTGTGATCGGGATGCATGCACCTTATGAGTTGATCTCAAAGGCAGATCTCTATTCGACTTATCGTGCCTACCATGTATTTCTAAGTAAAGCATGATATTACAAGATTAACTGAGCAGAAGGAGATAAAATGAGGTCATTTTACATTTCATCAGTAGTGCTGTTAGCCCTCTTTAATCTTATTCTGCCCTGTCTTATCCAAGCGCAGATCAACGACGAAGAATTATCTCCATCTGTTACTTATAATTATTCTGTAACCTCTGAGGAGGAGATACCCTCAACTGTTTTTACCCATTTTTACCAAGAGTTACCAGTAGATTTACCGGTCGTTCTTGATTTTAATACAGGCAGATTCACTCATCAGTTAGAACGCCTCTTCAAAGAACAACTTATAAATGATGGGTATCAGGTATTCGAACAGGTACAAGAAAACTCACTAATTCTTAGACTTACCTATGATGAGACTATACTACAGAAGAGTTCGGGATTTTTCATCTTCAAAAAGCATTATCAGGAAGAGAGATTTGAGTTCTCTTATCAGTTGACCAAAATGCCGGAAAGCCGCATCTTGAGCTTCGAAAATATTACCATTTCATCTGTTTCTTCCAATTATGAGTCCAACATGCGTTGGTATGATCCGATACTGATCTCTGCTTTTATTGGAACATTGGCTTATCTGTTCTACTTCGGCGGCAACTAAACTATATGAAACAGTCATCAAAGAGGAATATTAATTAAAATAGCTAATCGTCAAACGAGGAATAAATGAAAAAAATATTAATCATCCTTATCGTCATTCTTGCTCTGGTAGGATGCAGTAGAAACCAGGTTCGCAAACAACTACCGGTTGAACAGAGAATGGAACTTGCTAATCATTATTATGAAGAAGGCAGATATAGAAGAGCTGCTGATCACTATCAGGAAGTAGTCTTTGAAAGACGTTCCATCCATACCCCGTTAGCCCAGTTCAGACTGGCAGAATCCTTTTTCTATCTGGGCAGATATGAAGATGCCGTGTTTGAATACCGAGAGTTGATCCGTTTATTTCCCGATTTCCGGGAGATCAATATCGCCTATTTCAGGATCGGTGAATCATACATGAATCAATCACGGTCACCTCACCTTAGTCAGCAAGAGACTATAGCCGCTATTGACGCCTTCAATGTCTTTTTAGACAGATTCCCCTTTGATGCTAAAAGAGATCAGGCACTGCAGTATATTCAGCAAGCACAATACACTCTCTTAGAAAAGAAATTCTACAACGGTTATATCTATTACAAACTCCTTGATTACAGCGCCTCGCTCTTGTATCTGGAAGAAATCATCGAGCTCGGTAATCGTAACGAGTTAGACAAAAAATCTCGCTATTATGCCGCTCTGATACATCTGAACCGGGGAGACAAAGAAAATGCCAAACCTCTGGTAGATACCCTGATAGAATACTATCCCAACACCCGTGAAGCTAATCGCGTAGCCCGCAGATACGCCAGACAGTTCGGAGACTGAGGTTGAGGTTGAGACTAAGATTGAGGATAAGGATTAAGACCAAACAAGATGTTTATTCAAGTAATTTTCATTATTAGTGTGCATCGTTTTATTCGTGTTCATTAGTGGCATAATCAGTGTGTATTCGTGGATAAAATTCGTGGTTATTCAATGAAGATCGGTATTTTAGGTGGTACCTTCAACCCTATTCATAACGGACACTTGGCAGCAGCACAAGCCGTCTATGAGCAGCTTGCCTTAGATAAAGTACTCCTCGTCCCTTCCTATCATCCACCCCACAAAGGCACCGAGAAGATCATCCCCTATGAAGAACGCTGGCATCTTCTCGAATTGGCTGCCAAACCATTTGATTTTATAGAACTTTCAAATTTAGATTACACCCCGAACGAGAAGAGCTACACTAAAAATCTTATGCTCCGTTTGCTAAAAAAATACCCCTCCTCCTCATTTTTCTTTATTATCGGTGCTGACAACATCGCTCAAATAGCAACCTGGTATGAATTCGAATGGCTATTGGATAATGTTACATTCGTTGCCGTCACCAGAGAGGGGTTTAATAAAAATTCCTTATCCGGAGTTGCTTATCTTGATAAGATCATCTTCGTCGAAATGACCCCTATTGATGTCTCTTCATCAATGATCCGCCACAAACTCAGCAACAACGAAGATATCTCACCCTTTGTCCCCCAACCTGTAGCAGACTACATAACCCAACACAACCTCTACAAATTTTAAAACAAAAGGCGACCACCGTCTGTTAAATCCTGCTAACATTGATTCTTGTTTTTACCTAACTCCCTATAACCTGACAACTAAAACCTAGTTTTTTTATTCGTGTTCATTCCTTTTCATCTGTGTATATTAGTGGACGATGCTTGCTCTACTCCCGATGGACTTGCTATCCTTCCTCCGGCTTTCGCTCAGTCTCTTAGTCTCTCCCTCTCTTTGTCGATTTTTTCCCTTCCGCTGGTGCATCAATGCATTTTATCTGTGTTTATCATTTTTTAATCGTGTCTATCCATGGTTAATATTTTCTCTTGCTTGGCTCCGATAGCACCCTTTCTGGGTGCAATAATATAGCCTGCGACTTCAGTCGCAGGTAATGGAGCTCCGCTCCATTTGGGCGGCGGGTGGGTTTAGATATTTCTTATCCCAGACATTAAAATGTCTGGCTATCATATTTCATACCCCTTCGGGGCATGAAAAAGGGCGGTTCTTGAGCCGAGGAAATCGCTTCTTTGTGGCTGCATTAGCAAGAAGTAATCAGCAGAACACTCAGCATAACACTATCTTGTAGCATAAACTTCAGTCTGTGTAAAAAAGGGCGGTTCTTGAACCGCCCCTGCAATGCATTTTTTTATGTCTTTTTTTTATCTGTGTGTATCATTTTCTAATCTGTGTGTATCAGTGGACGATGCTTGCTTCGCTTCCTCGTCTTTTATCCCTCTTGCCACAACAACCATCCCCTTCCCTTTCCTGTTTTTTGAATTATAATCAAGCACCATCATTACCAGAACGAAGGGATAGACCAATAACAAATAAAAGGGTAACAAAATACGCAACAGGCATTTGAACTCTGACAACGGGATCTTCATCCCCAGATGCCAGGCGATATTACCCCAAAAGCCGTAACTAAACCAAAACTCCTGAATCTCCCAACCGGCTTCATTCAACTTCCCTTCCAACTCTTCTATCGTATAACCGTTACGAACATGTTCGGCGGTGTATTCCGCTTCTTTACCGGCATAAGGTGTCGAAATTATTAAATACCCCTCTTCATCGATCACTTTTCGGAAGTTCTTCAAGACAGTCAGATCATCTTCAATATGTTCCAGAATATCAATGGCAATGATCATATCCTGTTTGTTTTCGGGAATATAGTTTTGCAGGTCGGCTTTCTCTATTTTTACCTGCTTTGGATAACGTTTGTTAATAAAGCGACGAAACGCCTCTGATATTTCTTCATCGATATCAACAGCGAGGATCTCCGCTGCAGGATAATGTTTCAGAACATAACAACTGTACTGTCCGAACCCGCTGCCGGCATCATAGAAGTTGAGTTTATTTTTAGAAAGATAATTCCGGATGGCTCTTTTGACATACCATTGCCGGAGAATGACTGCATCTAAGAGAAAGTAGAAGATCTTGCGTGTAAAGGGAAACATCTTCAGAATAACATTCAAACGTCTTTTCAACGGTTCATATTCCATTTCTCTTCCCCTTGCCTTTTTGAGTAGGAAACGCCCCGATTTCCTGTTCGGACAGAGTCCGAAGTTTTTTTCAGCTACCTCAATCAATAGGGCGACTACCTGTCGCCCCTACATTAATATTTTTAGTTGTTATTGTCACTCATAAACCGGCTGAAGCCAGCGTTCCAGAGCTTGCTATCCTTCCTCCGGCTTTCGCTCAGTCTCTTAGTCTCTCCCTCTCTCTGTCAATTTTTTCCCTTCCGCTGGGGCATCTGTGTTCTTTGCTTACTTTATCTCTACCGGAGCCACAGGTTTAAACGGGTTTTTTCTGACTGCCAGCGAGAAGAGATAGGGATATGTTCTCTTGAGGTGCTTGATGTATTCCATCCATTCCAAAGT
>JAHYIR010000024.1 GCA_019429305.1 Candidatus Cloacimonadota bacterium | reverse complement strand
CATGTTTGTTGGTGGAAATTTTGAGCGTGCTTCCGTTTTTGCTTTAGGTATCATGCCGTACATTACAGCTTCAATTGTTATTCAGTTATTAGGGAGCATCATTCCCTTTTTCGAGAAATTGAAAAAAGAGGGAGCCGAGGGGCAGAAAAAGATAGCTCAGATCACCAGATACGGTACAGTTATAATAGCTGCTTTTAATGCCATCGGGATCAGTTTCTTTCTGCAGTCGCTGGAGAGTGCCAGCGGAATGAGAGCCGTTACTAATCCCGGATTTATGTTCATCTTTACAACGGTGGTTACTTTGGTAACCGGGACAATAGTCATTATGTGGCTTGGTGAACAGATAACAGAATTCGGTATCGGAAACGGTATATCATTGATCATTTTTGCCGGTATTATTGCCCGATATCCTCAGGGATTCATACTGATGTTCAATATGATCAGAGCTGGAGCTATGAGTATCTTCATGGGTCTTTTAGTGTTGATCATCATGGTGGGGGTTACGGCAAGTGTCATTCTGGTGACTGAAGCGATGAGGAAAATACCTGTCCAATATGCAAAACGGGTAGTTGGCAGACGCATGTATGGCGGGCAGAGTACTCATATTCCTCTAAGAGTTAATACTGCTGGTGTGATTCCGATCATATTTGCCCAATCGGTTATTATGTTCCCCAGAACGATTGCCACTTTCTTTCCGGCAAGTGATTTCATGAATGTAGTAATACGATGGTTATCACCGGGAGAGTTCATCTATACAACACTTTATGTGCTTTTAATAATATTCTTCGCCTATTTCTACACAGCAATAATTCTCAATCCGGTGGAAATGGCAGAGAACATGAAGAAGTACGGTGGATTTATACCCGGCAAAAAGCCAGGCAAAAAGACCGCAGAGTATATTAATAATGTACTGACCCGCATAACACTTCCCGGGGCAATATTTTTTGCTTTTGTGGCAGTGTTACCGGAATTCATGACCAAATTCACTAATCTTCCTTTTTATTTTGGTGGCACAGGTTTGATCATTATTGTTGGTGTTGCTCTGGACACACTTCAGCAGATAGAATCACATCTAGTAATGAGACACTATGAAGGTTTCATGAAGAAAGGTAAATTAAGAGGTCGCAGCGGAAGATAATGGCTCAGTATAGAAGCGATAAGGATATCCAGGGGATCACAGAGTGTTGTAAGATAGTAGCAGAAGTTCTGAATGAACTCTATTCTTACATCAAACCGGGTATAACAACCATAGAGATCGAAAGAAAAGCAGACCGGATAATTAAAAACAATGGAGCTTTTCCTGCTTTCAAGGGTTATACAATTCCCGGTCTTCCACCCTATCCTGCAGCTATCTGTGCTTCTATAAACTCCTGTATCGTACATGGAATACCAAGAGAGGATGTTATCCTGAAAGAGGGTGATATAATCGGTATAGATGTTGGTGTTGGCAAAAACGGATATTTTGGTGATGCTGCTAAAACTTATGCAGTTGGCTTGATCAGCAATGATGCCAGAATTTTAATGGAAGTTACTGAGATCTCACTCAGCAACGGAATAGAACAAGCGGTTGAAGGTGCATCAGTGGGAGATATATCCTATGCTATCGGAAGTTATGTTACCAGCAAAGGTTTCTATGTTGCTGATAGATTAACCGGACATGGTGTAGGTAAAAATTTGCATGAAGAACCGATGATCCCCAATCATGGTGTAAAAGGTAACGGAAGGCGTCTGATCAAGGGGATGACTTTAGCTATTGAACCGATGGTAAATTACGGAACTAATCAAGTAAATGAGATTGGTTGGGAGTTCTTTGTCGCCGATAATTCTTTATCGGCACATTATGAACATACTATTTTAATAACCGATCACGAACCGTTAATTTTAACCCAATAGGTGAAATTATGGCAAAAACAGGTGTCATTGAAGTCGAAGGAGTTGTAAAGGAAGCATTGCCAAATACTTTCTTTCGTGTACAGTTAGAGAATGGTCATGAGATACTGGCTCATAGTTCAGGGAAAATGAGAATGCATTATATAAGGATACTACCTGGTGATAAAGTAAAAGTTGAATTATCACCTTATGATCTTAACCGAGGTAGAATAACCTATAGGTATAAATAGGAGAAATTATGAAAGTTCGTTCATCTGTCAAAAAAATGTGCAAAGATTGTAAGATCATTGTGCGTAACGGCATAGTAAGGGTTCTATGTCCAAGCAATCCTAAACATAAACAGAGACAAGGATAAATAAGGGTGAAATGGTGGAAAGGTAAAAAGACCCGACTACTACATGAGATAAATTAAGGAGGAAAAGATTGGCACACATAGCTGGAATTGAGATTCCCAATAACAAACGGGTAGTTATTGGATTGAGTTATATTTACGGTATCGGCAAACCTACAGCTCAGCAGATATTACGCAAAGCTAATGTCGATGAAAATAAGAAAGTCAAGGACCTGTCGGTAGAAGAAGAAAAGGCAATCAGGGATATAATTCAAAATGATCACATCGTTGAAGGTACACTCCGGACGCAGGTTACCATGAATATAAAACGTTTGATGGAAATTGGATCTTATCGGGGTCTTCGTCATAAGCGTGGTTTACCGGTAAGGGGTCAAAGAACACATACTAATGCCAGAACAAGGAAGGGTCCCAGACCCGGTTCTTTGAGTGCAAAAAGAAAGAAATAGGGGAGAATGAATGGCAAAGAAAGCAACAAAAAAGGTGAAGAAGAAAAGAGTAAGATTGGCTTTTGATGAGGGAATCGCCTATGTTCACTCCAGTTTTAACAATACTATAGTATCGATCACCGATCAGGCAGGTAATGTAATTGCTTGGTCGAGCGGTGGCAAGATCGGTTATAAGGGTTCAAAAAAGAGCACCCCTTTTGCTGCGCAGTTAGCTGCTGATCAGGTTTCCAAAGCTGCAGCCGAAATGGGTATCACCAAAGTTAAGGTCATAGTCAAAGGACCTGGTGGTGGCAGAGAAGCGGCGATCAGATCTATCAATGCAGCCGGCATGAAAGTGGTCATGATCAAAGATACTACCCCGATCCCGCATAACGGTTGCCGACCACCTAAACAGAGAAGAATATAACGGAGACAGACAAAATGGCAAGATATACAGGACCATCATGCAGATTATGCAGAAGAGAAGGAACAAAACTCTTTCTGAAAGGTCTGCGTTGTAATACTGAAAAATGTTCTTTTGATCGCCGGAAATATGCCCCGGGAGATCATGGACAGGGATTTAGAAAAAAGGTAAGCGATTTTGGTATCCATTTGCGGGAGAAGCAGAAGGCAAGACGACTTTATGGGGTCTTGGAAAAACAGTTCCGCAAGTATTTCCAGATCGCAGAGAAAAAAACAGGTATCACAGGCGAAAATTTGCTGCAGATATTAGAAATGAGATTAGATAATCTCGTCTATAGAATGGGTTTTGCACCGTCAAGAAATGCTGCTCGACAGCTGATCAGTCATGGACATTTTATAGTCGGCAACAGAAAGGTAGATATACCTTCCTATATAGTTAAGCCGGGACAAGAGATCATGGTTGCTGAGAAGAGCAGAAAACTCGATATGATTCAGGAAGCTATGGAAGCAACTACAGATCTGGCGAAATTTGAATGGTTTGCGGTTGATAAAGATAGTTTCAAGGGTACCCTGATCAATGTTCCTTTAAGAGACCAGATCCCGGTTGAAATAGACGAACGCTTGATAGTAGAATACTATTCGAAATAGAGAACCACAACGCGTAACACTTAACCCGTAACGAATCAAAGGAGGTTTAATGAATTATTTATTGCCGATCCAGTTTCCGATCAGCATAGATGTTGATAAAGAAAGCTATACTTCCACTTTTGGAAGGTTTGAGTTGGGTCCACTGGAACCCGGATATGCCATTACGGTTGGCAACACCTTGAGAAGGGTCTTGTTATCTTCTATTCAGGGTGCAGCTATCAGGTTTGTGAAGATAGAGGGGTTGCATCATGAGCTATGTCCGATACCCGGCAGTAATTCCGATTTTATTGACCTGATCTTAAGATTGAAGCAGTTAGTTTTTCAGGTTGATACTCTCAAAGAGATAAAGATAACTCTTGAATTTAAGGGACCGGGCAAGATCTTCGCCTCGGATATTGATCTCCCTGCCGGAAATCAGATTATTAACAAGGATATGGAATTGCTGGAATTATTAGAAAAAACAGATTTCAGAATGGAGATGTGGGTAGGTGCCGGCAGAGGTTATGTCTCTTCTGATGAACAGGATATAGAAGATAAACCAACCGGGGTCATTCCGATAGATTCTATTTATTCGCCGATCACCAAGGTAAATTTTTACACTACTAAACAAAGGGTCGGTGAAAAGATTGACTATGATAAACTTACTATTGATATCTATACTAATGGGTCTTTAGATCCTCAAAAAGCACTCTTCATCTCTGCCAAATACCTCAAGGATCTCTATGAAAAGATCTCCGTTTTTGAAGAAGAGCCCTCCTATATCGAGGAGAAAGAGCTTGATCCCCGCTTAGATGAGATGGACAAATTACTTAATCTGCCGGTTAAAGAGTTGGAATTAACAGTTAGATCAGCCAATTGTCTGGAAGCTGCTCAAATAGATACACTTGGCGATCTGGTAGAAAAAACAGAAGCCGAAATGCTCAAATATCGTAATTTCGGCAAAAAATCACTGGAAGAGATCAAGATCCTCTTAACAAAATTCAATCTCTCCCTGGGAATGGATGTCGGATCAATCCGCTCCGAGATTGAAAAAGCCAAAAAGAAGATGATCTGACCCTTCACCCTTCACCAAAATTGGTTGCTCCCTCGATGAAGCTTCCAGTTTTGGTGGAGGGAAACATAACATAAAAAGAGGTTAAAAAAATGAGACATAAAGTAGAAGGACGAACTTTAGGACGCGAAAAAGGACACCGCAAAGCCCTTCTCCGCAATCTGGTCAGTTCCCTGATCATCAACGAACGGATCAAGACGACCCATACTAAAGCGTTGGAAACGAAAAAACTTGCTGAAAGAGTCATCACCTACGCAAAAAAAGGAACGGTTCATCATCAAAGATTGATCTTTAGTATTGTGCATGATCGTGATCTGGTAAAAAAAGTGATGACCGATATTGCTCCTAAACTCTCAGAACATAACGGTGGCTATACCCGGATAATTAAGAACGGATATCGTCGTGGTGATTCTGCCCCGATGTCCTTAATAGAGTGGATCTATTATCTTCCGCCGGAACCAAAAAAGAGCAAAAAAGAAGATTGATCCCGATCTGCTCTTTTAGTCCCTTAACATTAAGCTCATCAATGATAGATGGAAAAACCGGTTTATTGTAATGAATTATATATCAGGGAGTTCTTATCATAAAGCAGATCGTACCTCACGATCCTGCTTATTAGTCCTTGACTTAAATCTAATTAAATTATTTGCTAGATAAGGAGGAATAGTGAGAACTCTTTTTTTTACTGTTTTCCTGTTTATAATATCCTGCACCCTGTGGGCACAGGCAGATCCGGTTCCTTCCATTGGAACCTCATCGGCTTATGTCTATTCAGGACCCAGCGGAGTTATTGATCAATTAAAAATATACACCTATATCTGGGGACAAGTCAGAAATCCCGGTTTGTATTTAGTACCTGATAACACAGATCTGTTAACCCTGATCTCTTTAGCAGGTGGACCAAATGAAAATGCTAAACTTGCCAGAATTAGAATAGTAAGATCGAGTCGTTTCGGTGAAGAAGTTATCTGGGTTGATTTAAGAGAATACCTTGATTCAGGTGATTCATCTCTCATCCCTATTATGAGACCCGGCGATACGGTTATTGTTTCTGGTACTACCTTTTATGCATTTTCAAAAGTTGCAGATTTTCTGTCAAAAGTTGTTATTGTGTTAAGTGTTTACAGTGCAATAAGAAATATTGGTAGTTAACTAGAGGGGCTTATATGAATAACCAATATGATAACAATATATACAAAGAAGATGAACATATTCATGAACAAGAGATAGATCTATTAGGATATTTAAGAATATTTATCAAGTATAGATGGATAATTCTGATCAGCTTGTTGTTTGTACTCGCCTTATCTTATTTTATCACTTCTAGGGCAACAAGAATATACCAAGCAAGTACTAGAATATTACTCGAAACAACGACTCAAAGTGATTTGTTTTTTGCTGCACCTGTGTCTGGTAATACTACTGTTAATAATACTATTGAGATTATTAAAAGCAGACCAGTACTGGAAATGACATATGAATTAACAAGAAGGCACCCGAATTTTCAGGAGTTACCAATAGCAACATCAACAAATCCTGTGAATTATTTACGGAAGGTACAAACTGAGCATAAGAGGGATACCAACATTTTAACGATTAGTTTTTCGTCTACTAGTCCCCTGGAAGCTTCTTTAGTACCTAATTTTGTTGCTCAGGCACTAATAGAGCAGATAACTCAGTATGAAAGAGCTGAATTGAATAATATAAAGGATTTTTTGGAAGATCAGGTTGAAATTGTATCTACCCGTTTAAGATTAGCAGAGGAAGATTTAAGAGTCTTTAAAATTGAACAGGGTGTTTTGCTTTTATCCGAAGAGACGAGAGCTTTGATTAACAGATCGGCTGATGTTGAAGCTGCTTATGAAGAAGCAGTTACAGAGAGGAATATAATATCTCAAAAGATTGATTATTTAAGACAAGAGTTAGGTAGACAGGACGAGTTGTTTATTGATGTGAATTCGATAATCACTTCTTCTTTGATTGAATCAGCGAGAGCAGAAGTAGTGTCTATCCAGACAAGAATAACAAATTTAATTACTAGAAATGAATACCCCATAGATCATCCAGAGATTATACAGCTTAATCGTCAACTTCAAAATGCAAAAGACAATCTCAATAATGAAATTCAGAGAGTTTTGGCAGTACAAGAAGGATCTACAGATCCCCTAACATACCGTGGAAGCATAACCGAAAAGATATCTCTTGCCCTCATTGATCTCAATGTAGCTGAATCAAAGGTAAATGCTCTACGACAAACTGTTGCAGAATACAATATTGGACTTTCCTTGTTGCCGGATAAAGAAGTAGAATTAGCCAGATTAGAGAGAAATTATCGCATCAACGAGAAAATCCATACAATGTTAGTTGAAAAGTATGAAGATGCCAAAATAGCAGTCCAGGCAAAATTAGCCAATATTAGATTACTGGAAGAATCATCTGTTCCGGGATCACCAATAAAACCCAATAAGAGATTAAATTATCTAGTCGGCTTAATAATTGGTTTAGGTATTGGTCTTGGTTCTTCATTAGTGCTAAATTCTTTGGATACTAAAATACATACTCTTGATGATATGCAAAGATCCGTAAATATACCGATTTTCGGTACAATTCCCCATATTAGAATATCTGAATCGGATCAGGTAGATCTACTGCAGAAACTAAAAAAAGCTGAAGGGGATGAGAAAGCTGATCTGTTAGAAACCCAAAGCTTAATAGAAGCAAGATTAATATCACATTATGCGCCAAAATCACCTGTTACAGAATCATATAGAACTCTGAGAACAAATATTATTGCTCGCAAGAAAACAGAAGGTCCTATATCAATCGGCATAACCAGCTCAGCACCTAAAGAAGGGAAAACTACTACGATAGCTAATCTTGGTATAACAATGGCTCAAACTGAGTCAAAAGTTGTCTTAGTTGATTTTGACCTTAGGCGACCAATGATAGGAAATCTGTTTAACTTAGAAAAACATAATGGTGTTTCAGATTTCTTAATTGATCCGGAAACGAAGATAGAGCAAGTAATAAAACTAACTAAAATACCCAACCTACATGTTGTTACAAGTGGTCACATTCCTCCCAATCCTTCAGAGATAATCTCATCTCCAAGAACAGACTTAATGATCAGGGAATTGAAAGAACGATATGATTATGTACTAATTGATTCTCCTCCTGTTATAGCCGTAACAGATGCTTTGATCTTAGCCAAAAAAGTTGATATGATATTGCTTGTTGTTAAAGTTGACTATGTAGAAAAGGATATAATAAAAAGATCTAAGGAGATGATGTCTATAGTTGAGACTAGTTTTACCGGCGCGATTGCAAATGGTATAGAAGCTCATAAGTATTATAGAGGTTATAGTTTTTATTACTACTATTACAGCAATTATTATTACTATGATGAAGATAAATCACCCAAGAAACCAACTAAGGCATATATCAGAAAACTCTTACGCAAAAGTTAACATTTTTCTTGAGATCCTAAGCAAGAGAAATGACGGATACCATCAGATAAGAACAATATACAGTGAGATTGAGCTTTGTGATAAAATGACATTTCTTTTGACAAAAGATGGGGATGTTAAATTTTGGTCTGATATAGATTTAGGGAAGCTGTCAGATAATACAGTTTATAAAGTTGCTTCACTAATTAAGGAAAGATACAAAGTTAAGGAAGGAATTGAGATTAGGTTGGAAAAAAAAATTCCTGTTGGTGCGGGATTAGGTGGTGGCAGCAGCAATGCAGCTACAACGATCAAGGTCTTACGAAACTTATGGAATCTAGATCTTAGAGAAGATGATATGCATAGTTTAGCAGCAAAGGTTGGAAGTGATGTAAATTTTTTTCTGATTGGTGGCACTGCTATGGGAGAAGGAAGAGGTGAACGAGTAAGAATATTAGAACCAATAGACTTCGAGATGATTCTTTTGGTAAAACCTGACTACGGTATTAGAAGTGGAGATGCCTATCAATTAGTCACAGAATATGGAGACAACCAAAACTGGAAATATTTACTTAACGAAAAGGATGCAAGATATTGTTTTAACAGGTTTGATAGTGTGCTTAGAGCAAGATATCCTGAAATAAACGAGATTGTAGATTATATGCTAGAAAATGGAGCAATAAAAGCTATAGTATCTGGAAGCGGATCAACGGTTATTGGTTTTTATGATAACCAGCAGACTTATGATTATCACTATGATTATTATAATGAAAAAGGGTTTTGGTGCTGCCAAACAAAAACAAAAAGGAGATTACAATGAACATTACAGACGTTAAGGTGGTAAAGAGAGAGGCAAATCAATTACGAGGATTTGCTACAATCATCATTGATGACGCATTTGTCGTAAAAAATATCAAAATCATTCAAGGGAAAAATGGTCTTTTCATAGCCATGCCTAGTTATAAGCTAAAGAATGGTGAGTATAAAGATGTCGCACATCCCTTGAACACTGAAACGAGAAATCGATTAGAAGAGCTTATCTTGGCGAAGTACAACGAGTTAACATCAGAAGATTTTGTAGAAAATAGTGATGATGAAATGAAGGAAGAAGTGGTTGAAGACTAAGTAGCTTCAGAGAAAAAATGTAATGTATACAAGATTAAAGATTTTTTCTGGTTCGGCTAATGTCAATTTAGCAAGAGAAGTCGCTTCTTTTGCCGGGATACCTTTAAGCGACGCGGAGATTTTTAAATTCTCTAATGATGACACATTTGTGAAAATCAATGAGAATGTGCGTGGGAATGATACATTCATTATACAACCTACCTCTTATCCAGTTAATGATAATTTAATGGAACTTTTAATAATGATAGATGCCCTAAAAAGAGCATCTGCGAGAAGAATCAATTGTGTTATTCCTTATTATGGGTATGCTAGATCAGACAAAAAAGATCAACCTCGTATACCAATAACGGCAAAACTGGTAGCAGATTTAATAACTGTTGCAGGTGCTGACAGAGTTGTTACATTAGATCTGCATGCTGATCAGATCCAGGGTTTCTTTAATATACCGGTTGACCATTTATACTCCATACCGATCTTTGCCAGACACTTCAAGACAAATCTTGATTTGGATAATTTGGTAGTAGTTTCTCCAGATTCTGGAGGAGCAAATAGAGCGAGAGCTTTAGCTAAAAGATTAAATTGCAGTTTGGCTATAGGTGATAAGAGAAGAACTGGAAATGTTGATAATTCGGAAATCTTAAACATTATTGGTGATGTTAAAGGTAAAAATGCATTATTGTTCGATGATATTATTGATACAGGTGGGAGTTTAACTAAGATATCATACACATTGAAAGAACAGGGAGCGAAAGCAATATTTGCGGCTTGTGTTCATGGCGTATTATCTGGTAATGCCATCAAGAACATTGAAGAATCTCCGATTGAGAAACTCTTTGTAACAAATTCGATATCTTTGTCTAAGGATAAGGAGAAGTGTGAAAAAATAGTCCAATTGTCTATAGCAGAGTTGTTAGCTATTGCAATAAAGAAAATCCATCTGGAAGAATCTATCAGTATTCTATTCAGATAACCGAACTGCCTTGCTTTACTTTTGACTTTTTGCACTGAAATTTGAAAAGGCAAGTAAGGAGTCTCAAGAACATAAAAAAATAATCAACGGAGGAAAGATGAATATAGTTATCGAAGCAACCGAAAGAGAGATTGGCACCAAGTCCGATTTGAATGAATTAAGAAAGAGTAATTTTATTCCGGGAGTAATTTATGGACCGGGTAGAGAACCTCTATCTATCAAATTGGATAAGAACCTATTTCTGAAAGAATATAGAAAAACTATCGGTGAATTAGTGATTTTCAATGTAAAAATTGGGAAAAAACAGTATCAAACTATAATTAAGGATAAACAAATACATCCAGTTTCAAGAGAGATTCAGCATTTAGATTTTTTAGAACTGCAGAAGGACTCAAAGATCAAAGTTAATGTTCCAATTAAATTCGTTGGTACTCCAGTCGGAGTCAAAGACGGTGGTGTATTAGAAACCATGATTCGAGAAATCGAGATTACATGTCTTCCTAAAGATCTAATTGAAGATATTGAACTTGATATTTCTGATCTGGAAATTGGCAAAAGTATCCAAATAGGTGATTTGCCTATCAAAGACTTAGAAGTCAGTTTATCTCCTGAAGTTTCTGTAGTAATCGTACATCCACCTAAGGCATTAGTTGAAGAAGAAGTAGCTGAAGAAGAAGTCACTGAGGAAGGAGAAGAAGCTCCTGAGGGTGAAGAAGAAACTGATTCTGAAAAGTAAATCAGCCTTTCTAATGTTTCTTGTTAGTAAATTATGAAACTGATTGTTGGACTGGGCAATTATGGGAAAAAGTACAGTAAGACCAGACACAACATTGGTTTTATGGTTATTGACACCATCGTGAAAAAGCGAGATATCGGTTTCAAGAAAGATTCTCTCTATCACTATAGCAGGGAGAATGATATTGTCTTTCTAAAACCAACGACTTTTATGAATCTCAGTGGAGCAGCTGTATCAAAGGCGATTGATAAATTCGATGTTTCATCTTTATTGGTAATTTACGATGACATCTACTTACCATTAGGTGAAATTAGGATTAGGGAGAAAGGTACTGATGGAGGTCATAAAGGAGTGAGATCAATAATTGACGCTATAAATGATACTAATTTTACTCGCATGAGGGTTGGTATAGGATCTCCCAAATTGGCAGAACTTGCGAATTATGTTCTGTCGAATTTTAGTAAAAAAGAAGAAAAAGTTATCAACGAAACGAAAAGCTTTGCCTGTGGTTTAGTAGAGCAATTCATTACAGGTGATTATAAGCAGATGATAGATTATTTTAGTAAAAACAGTGTATCCTATTCCGAAAAAATACTATTAATTTCGGAATCCTAGACCGAAGGAGGAAAAGAATGATTAATTACGAAAGTATGATTGTATTTAACCCCGATTTATCAGAAGAAGATGTTAAATCGGAAAACGAAAAGATTCTTAGTATGATTCAAAGTTTTAACGGAGAGATTCTTAAAACAGATGATTGGGGTAAAAGGACTTTAACTTACGAAATAATGAAGAAAAAAGAAGGTTATTACCTGATTAACTATTTCAAGATGGAGGCGAAGAATCTAGCAGAATTAGAAAACCAATATAAGCTGAATGAGAGCATTCTTCGTTACAATCTCTTGAGAGCAAATGAGGAGTAAGAAAACATGGCAAAAGAAATGAGATTTCCCCGACTTAATTCCGTTGTGATCAGTGGACATTTAACCAGAGAAGTAGAACTAAGATATACTCCCAAAGGCACCCCAGTAGCTAAACTTGGACTGGCTTTCAATCGTGTTTATCAAGGTCAAGATGGGAACTGGGTTGAGGAAGCTAGTTTTATGGATGTTAGTGTTTGGGGTAAACAAGCTGAGTTATGTTCAGAAAGATTACATAAGGGAAGTCCTGTTATCTTTGAAGGGTATTTAAAAACTTCTATGTACACCGACAGAGATAACCAACAACGAAAATTTGTTGAGATAGTAGCCAATAGGATACATTTCTTAGAGAAAACAGGTACATCTTATGATGATGGTCCTTCTGATGAACCTGCATCGAACTATGATGCAAACATTACAGATCAGAATGTTACTGATGATGATGTGCCATTTTAAGTAATGAAAGTTTTCTTGACTTAAGAAAAAGAAATTCTATAGGGTTACTGTTTTTGAATACGATCCCATTAGGAAATGGAGTTCGTAATTAGGGAAAACTAAGTAGATTTTATTAAGAAGATTAGAATAAGGAGATATAGAATGAGTTTTGATCCAACTAGGAAAAGGGTTTTTAGAAAGAAGGTTTGTGCCTTCTGTCAAAACAAAGAATTAGTTATTGATTATAAAAATACTGATATATTGAAGAGATATATTGCAGAAAGTGGCAAGATCGAACCGATGAGATTAACCGGAACATGTAATAAACACCAGCGGAGACTAACCAAGGAGATTAAGAAAGCAAGGATTATGGCATTATTACCATTCGTTGGTGAATAGTTCGTGATCATTATTGCTTTAGCAACTCTGGTAATATCAATTCTATCAACCTTTCTCGGATACATTTTTATTGTATCCATAGGTTGTGTTTATTTGCTTGATAAAGAACCGCGACAAAGAATCACATTCTATTCGATTATTTGTATAAGTTTAATAGTCTTATACTTATCAAGAATAATACCAATTCTGGAAGTTTCGGATATCTTTGGAAGTGTTTTATTAGTATCTTGGATCTTTATTCATGTTATAAAGAAAACAGAAGACCACTCGATAGCATTGTATTATGGATGTTTGAGCCAAATTGCTTATGGGGTTTTTCGTTATGTGTTGTTTAGTGGTATCTATCAGAAGAGAGTGGATATGATCTTTCAAGGGTATGAAACATTTTTATCAAGCGACACGATAATAGGTAATACGAACGGACAGTTAGAATCGATTTTAGAGCAGATTAGGATTATTATGATTGATTATCACTTGGCAATATGGTCTGCATCAATGATTTTTGCAGTTTATCTGGCTACACTATTTTTTTCTAAAAGAGTAGCTTTCAAATGGCAACATCATCTGTTTAAACTCCCTCAATCATTGATTTATCTATTAATTGTTGCACTTGTTTTAGCATTAATACAGTTTACAAGAGTATTTGGCTTGAATATAGTAGTGATAATCTCAATAATTATGTTGTTACAGGGTTTAGCAATTGTTGATTTTTGCTGTAAGAAACATCTTAAGAACAGTCGACTCATTTTGATAGCAGTGATTGTTTTGATTTTTGTGAACGTTTATTTTGCACTGATAGTATCTTTGCTTGGGTTAATTGATAATTGGCTTGACATAAGAAAAATCAATCATATATAGGTAAAAAATATTAAACAAGATAATAAGGAGGCTCCGTGAGAGTTATTTTATTAGAGAGTATAGAGAAGCTTGGAAAGGTGGGTTCAGTAGTTAAAGTAGCCGATGGCTATGCACGGAATTTTTTAATCCCGAGAAACTATGCTGTTATAGCTGATAAGAAGAATTTACAAAAAATTGAAGCAATAAAGCTTGTTGCCGAGAA
Source organism: Candidatus Cloacimonadota bacterium (assembly GCA_019429305.1). NCBI lineage: Bacteria > Pseudomonadati > Candidatus Cloacimonadota > Candidatus Cloacimonadota bacterium. Next base: position 14,812 of record JAHYIR010000024.1, on the reverse strand, counting down.
GAAAGAGCTGGAACATATTAATGCCTTAAAGGCATTAGCACAGAAGATCGAGGGTATCGAACTTGTTTACCAGAGAAAAGCAGATGAGAATGATCATCTTTATGGTTCAGTATCTGATGTAGATATCGTTCAATCGTTAAAAGAGAAAGGATTTGAGATTCATAAATCCATGATTAGAGGTGAGAAACATATAAAAGCACTTGGTGACTATGATGTTGGAATTCATCTTGCCAGCGATGTTGATGCCAATATAAAAGTAATTGTTGAAAATGAAGAATAATCTGGAGAGTGACATTATGAAGAAAATTTTAGGAAATGTGATTAAGGTATTAGGTTGGCTGGTTTTGTTGATTGCATTCGCTTCCATTGGTTTTGCTACTGATAATCCGCAGCTTATGGTACCATTGTATTTTCTTATCTTTCTGGTCATCTTTGCATTATTATTGCTATATAATATGAAAAGGCAGAGAAAGTCTACAGAGAAACCAAAATTTCTAGGAATTTTCAGGAAGATATTTGGAGCAATTTTGATAATTATCGGAGTATTAATGCCCTATTTCTTTTTTAGAGGTATTGGTTTTGCTGCCGGTATGTATGTAATATTGACCATATTGACAATTATTCTCATTGGATTGGCTATTATTGCCATCCGTTTAATAGACCAGCTCAGTATTCTTAAAACTATCGGTGGATATGTTCTGCTCGTGATTGTATGTGCTATGCCAGCGATATTGATGATGCAATATGATAAATCGTATAATGCACTGGGTTCTGCTTATTATGCAGCTCTCATAATTTGTGTATTAACATGGACTGGAATAAACATGCTTGCCTCTCCTCGAGAATTTATTAAGGAGTAATGGTATCTGATTCACAAACTACCCCGTAAACCACAAAGATATTTGTCATTAATATGGCTTTAGATAAGCTGGATACCCCATTACAGAAACTTTTAGTCAAAATATTGGGAGAAGAGAATAGGGATTACATCAGCATCTGTTTTTATTGGGAAACAATTGTTGGAAAGTATATTGCAGAAAACTCCTATGTATCTAGTATTGAAAAAAAAACCTTATTTGTAGGTGTAGCTAACAGTGTGATTAAACAAGAACTAAGTTTGATCAGCGATCAATTAAAAGAAAGGATAAAAAAGAAACTAAAGATTGAAATCAAGGACATAGTATTCTATATAAAGGATGATGCCAAGAAAAGTTAAGATAGCTCCGTCAATATTAGCTGCAGATCTAAGTAATATTGGTGAAGAGATAAAAAAAATTACTGCTGCTCAAGCAGATTTGATACATCTGGATGTTATGGATGGTCATTATGTACCAAATTTAACATTTGGTGCACCCTTGATATCCAAGATAGCTAAGCTGACTTCAATTCCACTCGATGCTCATTTGATGGTCTTGAATCCTGAAAATTATATCGAAGATTTAGCTGCTATAGGGGTGAGATACATTTCATATCATCCGGAAACAGTATATCATAATCACAGACTTATCTACCAAATGAAAAATATGGGTATAAAAGTAGGTTGGGCGATAAATCCCGGAATATCTGAAAGCATACTTGAGCCGGTTATATCTGATCTTGATTTTGTTCTACTTATGAGCGTCAATCCTGGTTTTAGTGGGCAGAAGTTTATTCCCACTGTTTATGATAAAATCAAGAATGTCAGGTTAATGTCTAAAGAAAGGTCTGAATTTGAAATAGAAGTTGATGGTGGAGTTAATAATATAAATGCACCAAAATTAATTGAGACGGGTGCTGATATCCTTGTTGCGGGAGCATATATCTTTAATACAAATGATTATTCGTTAACAATCGGGAGGTTACGCAATGTTAAATGACCTTTCCTCCAGAATGGAACTGATAATTAAAAAACTAAGAGGACAGGGCAAGCTTAGCGAAGATAATATCAAGGAAACGATGAGAGAGATACGTCGGGCTCTTTTGGAGGCAGACGTTAACTTTAAAGTTGTTAAAGATTTTGTTAATACTGTGCAGGAAAAAGCTATTGGTACCGAGGTGATGAAAAGCTTAACTCCTGGACAACAGCTAATTAAAATTGTTCATCAGGAATTGATATTCTTGATGGGTAAAGAGAAATTCGATCTTAAAATCTATGACAATAAATTGACCAAAATTATGATGGTTGGCTTACAAGGATCGGGTAAAACCACCTTTTGTATCAAGCTGGCTAATTATTTGAGAAAAAAAGGGGCTGTCCCGTTATTAGCAGCTTGTGATATTCATCGACCGGCTGCGGTTCAACAATTACAAACTCTCGGAAAACAACTTGATGTTCCTGTTGTTTATGACGATAGTAATAATGTCAGAAAGATAGCTGAAAAGAGTATTGCTCTAGCTGACAAAGAGATGAAGAATCTTCTGATCTTTGACACTGCTGGAAGAATGCATCTCGATCAGCAAATGATGAATGAAGTTATTGAATTAAAACAGCAAGTTAAACCAGATTTTGTCTTGTTTGTTGCTGATGCCATGACCGGTCAGGATGCTGTAAATGTTGCCTCTGAATTCAATCGACAATTGGAGTTTGATGCTGTAGTTTTAACTAAATTGGATGGTGATGCCAGAGGGGGTGCTGCTTTATCTATCAAAGCGGTCACGAATAAGCCAATTGCCTTTATCGGGATAGGTGAAAAAGCTTCTGATATTGAAGAATTTCACTCTGAAAGAATGGCTTCTCGTATCCTTGGTATGGGTGATATTCTATCTTTGATCGAGAAAGCTGAAGCTTCAATGGATACTGAAAAAGCAGAAAAACTTAATAAAAGATTACAAAAGAATATTTTTACGCTCAATGACTTCTATGAACAACTGCAACAGTTGAAAAAAATGGGTTCTATGCAACAAATAATGCAAATGATACCCGGAGTAAATGCCAAGATGTTTGATCAGACACAGTTTTCAGAAAAAGAGACCAAAAGAATTGAAGCAATAATATCATCTATGACCTTGAAAGAGCGCGAGAACCCGGATATCTTGAACGGTTCCAGAAGAAAAAGGATTGCTGATGGTAGTGGCACTGATATTCAAAGCGTTAATAGGTTACTGAAACAATATGATCAAATGAAGATAATGTTGAAACAATTTAATCAGGGTAATATTAAGAAAGCTGCTTTCAAGTTTCTTAAATAAACCTTGACTTTTAACCGTATAATAAGAAGTTTATTTTAGAGGTCTTATACGAATAATAAATACTGAAAAAGAAGGAGATTAAATGGTTAGGTTGAGATTGAAAAGAATGGGAGCAAAGGATCAGCCTTTTTATAGGATAGTAGCAGTGGATTCCAGATGGAAAAGAGATGGAAAATATATTGAAGCTTTAGGGTATTATGATCCTAAAACCGATCCATATACATTGCAACTTGATGAAGAAAAAGCCATGAAATGGCTTAAAGATGGTGCGCAACCATCGGATACAGTTCGTGCTTTGTTTAGAAAAGCTGGCGTTCTGAAGAAATTTCATGAGTACAAATACGTTAAACAGTCAGATTCATCTGTGAATGAATCAAACGGAGAAAAGGAGTAGAGATATGAAAGAGATTCTAGAATATATCGCAAAAGCACTTGTTGATGATCCAAGTCAGGTAGATGTCAAAGAAATCGTTGGTGAAAAGGTAACTATCTACGAATTGAAGGTCTCAAAATCTGATATAGGAAAAATTATCGGTAAAAGAGGTCGTACTGCTGGTGCACTCAGAACTATTTTGAATGCTGTTTCTACAAAACAGGGAAAAAGATCCGAATTAGAAATAGTTGAGTAGTGGACACGCATAACCTGATAAAAATAGGCAGGTTTGGGTATAATTATAAAGATGACGGAACATTTGAAATTCGTGTTTATGCGAACTTCCAAGCCTGTTTTCTGTCTATAGATGAGTTCTTTGTTATTATCAATGACGAAAAGATTCGTTTCGTCGTTACAGAGGGACTCTGTTTAAAGGGGACACGTCTAACCGGTAAATTTCAGGATCAGGAAATTATTTCCGAGTTAAGGAAAGCAAATAAAGCTTGGTTAGCTGTAGATAGTGAAACTTACGACTTTTTATCATTTTCTCAAGAAGATCTTATAGGTAGAGAACTTTTTTATCAGGACAAGAAAATCGGCATTATTGCTGACATTTTCAATAATAGAGCCCATGATGTTCTGGTAGTTACTCTTAATCAAGATGAGAAGAGTATTATGATTCCCGATGTTGATGAATATGTAATAAAAAAAGACTACGAGAACAATAAAGTAGTCGTGAAAAATATTCAGGAACTGATAGACTTATGAAAATTGACATCTTAACAATCTTTCCTGAATTATTTGCTAGTTTCATCGATAACGGTATTGTCTTTCGTGCTCGAGAGAAGAAATTGTTAGAAATAAATCTGCATAATATCAGAAGCTTTACCACCGATAAACATCATCAGGTAGATGATTATCCTTTTGGTGGTGGAGCTGGGATGGTAATGAAGCCGGAGCCTCTGTATGAAGCGATTACATCGGTATTGGGTGAAGATAAGGCACCGGTTGTCTATTTTACGCCGCAAGGACGATTATTAAATCAAGATATCATTTCTCGTTATAAAGATAAGGAGAGAATCATTTTTCTCTGTGGTCATTATAAAGAAATAGATCAGAGAATAAGAGATATGTTGGTAACGGATGAGATATCAATCGGCGATTATGTCCTCTCAGGAGGAGAAGTACCAGCGATGGTGATGATCGATGCCGTTTCTCGTCTCATAGATGGTGTTATTGGGGATATTGAGTCGGCAATGACAGATTCTCATCAGAGAGGATTGTTAGGGACCCCACACTATACGAGACCAGCAAAGTTTATGGATAGAGAAGTTCCGGACGTTTTAATTTCAGGGAATCATGCTGAGATTGACAAGTGGCGTCAAATGAAGGCGAGAGAACTTACTATGACTAGAAGACCGGATTTATATTATGGCAAAAGCTAATATCTATATTGGACTGGTTCATTATCCGGTATATAATAAACAAAGAGAAATAGTTACAACATCTATAACAAATATGGATATTCATGATATTTCCCGTACTTGTATGACATATGGAGTAAGGAACTATCTTGTTATCAATCCACTCATAAGCCAGCGAGAGTTGTTTAATAAGATTGTGAAGTTTTGGCATAGTGAGATTGGCAAAAAATACCAAGGAGACAGAGCGATAGCTTTGGGAAACATTAATTTTTGTAGTACGCTCATTGAAGCTAAGGAGTTTATAAAAAATCAGGAAGGATTTGAACCAATAATCATCACTACTACCGCTAAAGATAGGATAGATCAGATTGGTTATGATGCTTATCCAACGATTAATAAAGAACAGAAACCAATTTTTTTAATATTCGGCACCGGCTATGGTCTGGCAGATGAATTACACCAGTCTGCTGACTTTATCTTGCAATCTATTTCAGGAGCCGGTGAGTATAATCATCTTTCTGTTCGTAGTGCTGTCGCAATTATATTGGATCGAATGCTTCCGAAAAATAAAGGAGGAAAAGATGGATTTAGTTCAAGTAGTTAACAAAACACAAATGAGAACCGATCTACCGGAATTTAGGGTCGGTGATACTGTTAAGGTTCATTATAAAATCAAAGAGGGAGCTAAAGAGAGAATTCAGGTTTTTCAGGGTATCGTTATCCAGAAAAAGGGTTCCGGTGCTTCCAAATCTTTCACGGTAAGAAAGATTAGCAATAGTATCGCAGTAGAGAGAATTTTTCCGATGAATTCACCTCTTATTGATAAGATGGAAGTTGTACGGTTTGGTCATGTAAGACGAGCTAAGCTATTTTATCTGAGAAGAGTTACCGGAAAAAAAGGAAGAATTAAAGAAAAGAACCGCTATTAAAGCTATACGTATAGATGCGGATTATTTATTAAAAAAGGCGGAGCTACTTTCCGCCTTTTTTTTTATACTTAATTAAACTTTCATTTTTTTTCTACGCTTGACACATGATTTGTTATGTTACATAGTATTGTCATCCTGAGTTTTCTGCACCCCAATGGTTAACCCCCAACATTAATCAAGTGTTATTCTTATAGTGCAGAATATAACGAAGGATTTATTTATCTCTGATTACACTACTAAACGCTATTTTCTTGTATGGTTATGTAAATAAGAAATCTATCTTCCAGATCCTTATCGATACGATAAGGTTTTCCTTCTTTGATAAAAACTCCTGTAACGATTGCTTTAGACATCAAAGTACCTTTTTGGTGATAAATCTCCTGTTTCCAAATTGATTTCACCCTACTAAATTCAATTATACGTGATCTAATGATGATCTCTGTCCCTAAAGGGATGCCTTTTATAAAATCGATCTCGATCCTCTTTAAGAATATCTGGATCCCTAAGTCATTAAGATCTTTCAAAGGTAATTGCATCTCATCTAGCGCCATAGCACGAGCTTCCTCATAAATATTCTGATAAACGGAATTGTTCAAATGACCATAAATATCACATTCATAACCGAAGATCTTTCGACTGTATTCAAACATCATATCTCCTCCTTATCGACACTCTCTACAGGCAATATTTTAGACAATCTTTTTTTACTTTGACAACAAATTTGTCTTGAAAGAATATCTCGATGATTAATATGATCAAGTAAATTACTGAAGTTGAGATCTAAATGAAGAAGATTATGCAATATTCGCAGGATAAATTCAACAGTTTTACTGATGAGAAAAAGATCAGAATCATCACATCATTCGTCAATGAAATAGATAAGTTATGGCAGGACGAGGAGAAGCGCAAGAATCTCTTAGTGGAGTTAGAAAATTGTCTTGAATATGTTGTAGATTCATCAAATCGTGATTTGAGCAATGTATTAACAAGAGCCAAAAGACTTCAGAGTAAAACTCATCTTGAGTTTATGACCACCTTTACTAGTTTGCTGACCAAATATAGTAAAGAACCGCGAGACCATGATCTTATGGAACCGAGGCAAAATGAAAGCAAAAAACATCTAACAGTCCCTCTGTACGCTATTTTAGAAAATCTTCGTTCGGCGTTCAATGTCGGTTCCATTATACGGACTAGTGAGTGTTTTGGTGTCAGGAAGGTCTATATGTGTGGCTATACTCCTACACCGGACAACATCAAAGTAAAAAAAACCTCTATGGCAACTGATGAATGGATTCTTTGGGAAAGAAGGAAAGATATTCTGGAATTGATTGATCAACTCAAAGAGCAAGAGAGTATCCGCTTGGTTGCATTAGAAACTTCTCCCGATGCCCAACCCATACAACTAAGTTCAATTTCACAACCTGCCGTGATTATAGTCGGTAATGAAGCTCATGGACTGTCAAAAGAGGTCTTGGAAAAAGCAGATCAGGTTTTAAAAATACCTTTAAGTGGGCGGAAAGAATCGTTCAATGTAGGTGTAGCTTATGGTATCGCCTGCTATGAAATCTTAAGAAAATGGGATATGTTATAAAGAAATATAAGGAGTTAGAATGATTACCAGAAAAGAGGCAGAAAAACTACTTTTTACACACCTCAAAAGTGAAAATCTAAGAAAACACTGCTTAGCAACAGCGGCAGTCATGGAGAAATTGGCAGAGAAATTTGACTATGATCAGGAAGTATGGTTTATTACAGGTTTGCTACATGATATTGATTTTGAAGTTATAGGTAATGATTTCAGTCAACACGGATTAATGGCAATGGAACTTTTGCAGAACACAGATATTACATCGGAAATGAAAAATGCGATTAAATCGCATACTGAACAGGCACCAATTACGACTGATCTCGATAAGAGTTTATGGATTGCTGATCCTGTTAATGGGTTGATAGTGGCTGCTGCTCTGATGAGACCGGATAAAAAAATTAGTACTATCGAACTAAAATCTTTGAAGAAGAAGTATAAAAACAGGGCATTTGCAGCCGGAGCAAATCGTGAACAAATTGCTGACTGTATCAAACTTGGACTGGAACTCGATGAATTTCTGCAACTTGCTGTCGATGCCATGACTAAATATGAGAAAGAACTAGGTTTCGAATAAATTAGCTTTTGGTGTGGTATCCTCTTTTTTGCCAGAGTTTATTTAGTAGTACTAGAGTTAAATGTAATTGAGTAAGCAATCAGGGTTTTTGTGTCTGTTTCCCCTTTTCGAGTTGTTTTTTATGAATGTATTTATTACCCTCTTTTTTCACTAAATTGCTTCGTAAGAGACTATCTATAACAGTCTTAGCGAAGAAGCGGCTCGTCTGGAAATGACATTCGTCAGGAAAACTCTTTTTTAACTCCTGCCGACTGGTACTATCAATTATTTCTTCGATGCCATCGAAACTCAAGCTCTCTTTTTCTAACATTTTAAGTATTTTGTATTCTATTGGTCTCATCTTTCACCTCATACTAAGAGAAAAAATTTATTGAATAGTTTTGCTGTCAAATAAAAGTGAATCTGAGGACCTTATATGGAAGAGAGATATGATAATTGCTTTATCTGTGGCATGAATAATCCGATCGGATTAAAGTTGACTTTCACGTATCCTGATAATATTGCTCAGGCAGAGTTTCGACTACCAGTGCATTTCGAAGGGTATGATAACATCATACACGGTGGTATTGTTGCTGCTATACTTGATGAGGCAATGGCAAAGATCATCCTGCACAATAATATCAAGGCAGTAACCGTTACGATTACTATTGACTATAAAAAACCACTTAAACCGGATATAGATTATATTGTGAAGGGTTCAATAATCAACATCAGAAAGAAAATTATCGAAACAGAGGCAACTATTGTTGATAATGTAGATGTTTATGCCAAAGCAACTGCAAAATTCTTCAGTATCTCCTAAAAATCCAAGAAGTTAGCTCCTTCCAGTATTTCCAATATATCATTAGGCACTACACGAGTCGGTTATAACCGACTCGTGTAGTGCCTAATGATTTCCTTATGATAAATCATAAGGAAAAATATTTTTCTAACTACAATAAAATGCCTGGTAAATCTTATCCTTAAGGGATTGCAGATGATTATATATTATTCAGGTTTCCATAAAAAATCCAGATTTGTGATGCATATATAAGTAGAGGGGTGTGAAAAAGATGCACTTCAGAAGAAAAAATTTGGAGGAAAAAATGAAAAAGATGTATTATTGGCGGTTACCCGAAAGTCTGATCAGATTAATGAATCTTACGGTTTCAATGCATGGAAAGTGTGGTAAATATATTTTTCAGAATTCTCACGGGGGTAGACAGGTCAAACTATACAAACCGGAAGTTTATAAAAATAATATCAATACTCCTTTGAGAAAGAGGACACGGGATATTTGGAAACTTGCCTATGAAAATCCTGTACCGACACTACATGAGAAGATAAGAGAATTGTTTAGACACTATCCGTACTATCTTCTGAAAACTAAACCGATTAATCTAAAGCTGAAAAACTTCTATTTTGAGAAGGAGCTCAACCCTAGTTCGTTAATCCGTATCTTTAAGGTTATAGGAGAATTTCCAGCACCAGAAAATGACTTATTATATATCGAACTTTGCTTTAATCAGAATAAAAAAGTTGAATTTCATTATTCTGAGGAGGAATCAGAACGATTTTATGCTCAAAATATCAAAACGGGTGAATTATCTAATGTACTGTATTTTCATTGGGGATAGAGAAAATCATATTTTTTTGCTTAAGGGTTGACAAAAGAAATTAACGACAGATTCTGTACTCAGAAAGTTAGGTGTGGATTATGAAAGTTATCAAGCCCTTTGTTGTTATCATCATTTTTGTATTTTTATTGGCTTCTTGTCAGAAACGTGGAATTTTTCATACGAATCATTCTATCAATCATTATGAAAAGATTATGGATTATTTTGCTAATATAGAGGATAACAGCGTTAATGAGATTATTCTCCAGTATATATTAAATCAACTAAAAAAGAGTGATGCAATTATAGAAGAATTTCCGATAACTATTGATAAAGAGAATTCTAATATCAATATCATCTGTAGGTTTTATCCTCAGTATAGCAGACGAATATTGTTAATAACACCTTATATTCCCGCTGGTTTAGATGATACTGCTTATCGTAGAGCAGAAACAGAACGGATAGCATTCAATGTAGGTTTGATGCTAGAAACGACAAGCATGTTATCATCTCATATCCCAGATCAGTTTGGAGTTGATCTTGTCTTTTTAGGGTCTGAAGGCAACTATAACACAATCAGATCTTATAATAAAGCATTTCATGACCTGATTGCTAATTATGGGAAAACAAAACCGGAAATAGGAATTTACCTTATGTTACATTCTTCACAAAAGTTATCTATTCCCATAGATGATCATTCATATCAAAAATTACCCTATATAGTTCATAGAGTATGGACTACAGCAGAAAAACTAGGATGGAAAGAATTCGAAACAAGCTTGGTAGCCAGTTCATTATTTGAAGGAGAAGAGTTATTATATAGGGATTTGAATACTATCAAATTAAAGAACATTTATGAAGAAGATAAAGAAGTTTTACCGGAAAATTTGATTGTAAATTATCGAATTTTAGGTTCTCTCTTTTCTGAGCTGATCTATGGCAAGGATAAATAATTTTTTAAGGAACTACCTGACACCCACAGAGCAAAAAATTGTTTTCTTTATATTAATTGCTGCAATTGTTGGAATAGTAATCCATTACAGTGGTTTAGAGGCAGAAGATTCACTGGTGGATTCGCTTAAGGTCATTGCCAGTGATCCTGTTCCTATTAGGTTTGATATCAATACGATAACTGAACAAGAATTACAGGTTATACCGGGAATAGGTCCCGCCAGAGCCCAAGCTATTATTGCTTATAGGGAAACTAACAAACCTATAGTTGTTGATGATTTGTTAAATGTTAGAGGCATCGGAGAGGTCACGTTGGCAAAAATTAAAGAGTTTTTTGGTGAATCAAACAATCGGTTAGAATCTTCTGAAGATGAATCAGATGAAAAAACACTAAATATGGGTCAGAGAGATTTTTCTTCACTAATGAATATCAACGACGCTTCTATAGAGGATTTAATGGCTATTAGAGGAGTAGGTCAGGTACGGGGGGAGAGTATATTTAATTACATCAGAGAACAAGGACGGATTAAAAATATTGACCAATTACTCGATATCAGTGGAATAGGTCCCAAGACTTTAGAAAATATCAAAGAGTTGTTTTATGCAGATGATGACAGATAAGAGATTTAGTATATCTTTAACAGCAACCATTGCTGAGTTGTATGAGTTACAAAAACATTATTTTGCTGCATATATAGCTTATTGGTATCTTTATAAAACTGAGAACAGAGAAGAGTATAAGTTAAAACTCAGTGAGTTGAAAGACAAAATATTTTCATCTTACGAATTGAAGTATGATCCTCTAATGACAGAAATCTTTACCGAAGAAGAGCTACAAAGATTTGGAATTTTACCGGAAAATCTCTTTAGTGAGTTTGAAAAGGTCATCGATAATTTACAAAAAAATGATCAAGAAGAACTTAACGGGATAAATTCTGATGAGAAAAAGCAATTTCAAGGGATGAGTGAGGAGATTGGGTTGGAGTGGAAACGGTTACTGGAAGAAGAGAAAGCCAAAGAGAGAAAAAAAATGGAATCAAATCCTCAATTAGTTTTAGATCAAGAATGTTGGAAACAAATTAAGGCTTCTGATTTTCTGGATTTTCTTAGCAGATTAGATATAAAAGATAGAAGTCTTGACGACATAACCTTACCTGAGTTAATTGATAGCTTCATAAAGAATTATGTCAGTGATGATAATAGTTAGTAATGAAGATAAAAGAGAAATCACAAGTAAATAAACTTTGTGAGCATTGTTACAATGACTGTAAGCAGTATAGCAATGTTAAACTGCTAAATTGTCCTAATTACTTATATAAACCGTATCAGCTCTCTTTTGAGTTCTGGAAGGAGACAAGACGGAATAAGAAAAAAAAGTCCTGATCGGGAGGTTCTGGTATGAGAATTATTGCCGGTCAAAAGAAAGGACACAAATTGCTATCACTTGCCGGTAAAAAAACTAGGCCGACTACCGATTATGTAAAGGAAGCGATTTTTTCTATAATCTATGATTGCACAGATTTGAGGGTGCTTGATCTTTATGCCGGTTCCGGAGCTCTCGGTTTTGAGGCACTTAGTCGTGGGGCTAAATCACTGGAATTAGTTGATAGATCGGAGAAAGCTGTACAGGTTGCTGTAAAAAATATTAACAAACTACATTATGAAGACAAGACCAAAATACATAAACAGAAGGTTGATACTTTTCTCAGAACAGCAGCAAATCAATTTGATCTTATCTTGTTAGATCCACCTTATAATAGCAACTATGTCAATTCAACTATTGCAGCGATATTTGAAGCAGATATCTTGGCTGATGATGGGATTGTTGTAGTTGAGCATGCTGCCCAAGAAATGATTCAAGAAGCATGGCTATCTAAGATAACCAAACAGAAGAAATACGGAGACACTGTTATTACTATTTTGAGACGATAAAACGAAGTACGGAGGATAGTTGATAGAGATTTATAATACTCTGACTAAACGAAAAGAGATTTTTAAACCGATACAAGAGAATGAAGTAGATATGTATGTCTGTGGTCCTACAACATATAATTACTTTCATATCGGCAATGGGAGAGCTTTTCTTTTTTTCGATATAGTGAGAAATTATTTCAAATTTCTCGGTATGAAAGTCAATTATATCCAGAATATTACGGATATTGATGATAAATTAATCAATCAAGCGAAAGCAGAGAAACTTCCCATCGAAAAGATATCAAATAAATACATTAAAGCCTTCTTCGAAGATATTAAGGCATTAGAGATCAAAAAAGCAACACAATATCCCAGAGCTACCGAATATATCAGAAAGATGATAGATTTCATCGAAATACTAGTAAAAAAAGGGAATGCATACCATGTTGAGGGGGATGTCTTTTTTTCTGTAAAGTCTATAAAAAGCTATGGCAAGTTATCGGGAAAGATTATTGATGAGTTAATCACCGGCGCTAGAGTTGAAGAAGATACTAAAAAGAAACATCCGGCTGACTTTGTTTTGTGGAAAAAAAATAAGCCGGGAGAACCAAAATGGAAAAGCCCTTGGGGGTATGGACGACCGGGATGGCATACTGAATGTGTGGTCATGTCGCATGATATTTTTCAAAAGACTTTTGATATTCATTGTGGAGGAACAGATCTGGTCTTTCCTCATCATGAAAATGAGATCGCTCAGGCAGAAGCTGCTACAGGAAAGCCGCTCGCCAATTATTGGATGCATAACGGATTTATCAACATAGAGGGTGAGAAAATGTCTAAAAGTTTGGATAATTTTTTCACAGTGAGAGATGTTTTAAAAAAATACAATGCCGAGACTATCAGACATTTCTACTTGAGTAAACATTATAGAAGCCCCATTGATTTTAATGTAGAGGCATTACAATCTTCAAAAGCTGCGGTGAAAAGACTTTATCAACCTTTTAGAGATTTCAATACTGATGAATTAAAGCATATTTCGAAATTAAGGGTTATCAAAGAGTATCGTGAAGAGTTCATGCGAGCTATGAATGACGATTTTAACACTGCTCAGGCAATAGCCATATTCTTTGATATAGCGAAAACATTCAATAACTCTAAAACAAAAGATTCTCAAAGGCATCTCTTGCAAACTCTTCGTAAATTAGGCAATGTATTAGGGTTCTTTCAATATCTTACTGATAAACTGGAGAAAGATGCTGTTGTAGGTAGTAGTAATGAAATCATTGAATTGTTGATTGGATATCGTGAAAAATTCAAGACTGAAAAAAATTGGTTCTACGCGGATATGATCAGAAATGATCTCAAAAAACTCGGTATAATACTACAAGATACTCCTGAGGGTACTAAATGGAAGTTTGAGAAAGAGGAATAAACCCGAGAAACATTCAATAAGATTTAGTTGCTATTAATATATCAAGAAATTACCATAATACCTTGATTTCTCTTCATAACAGTGATTTGGAGTTCTTTAGTAAGCATAAGATATCTCTTTCATAAAGGAACAGATGATCTTTAGTGATTGAAGAATAAAATCAGTCACAAAAAAAACTTGTTAGCTTGAATTAAAATCACTGAAAATAGTTGACATAAAAACACTATATTATTTTCTGTCTCTTCAGTGTAAAATCAGGTTCGTAAAATGATTATAAACACTCAGTTAGGTCTTTACTCAGCGTATAACCTTAGGTATTTGTAAAAAAAAGCCGATGTAGCTCAACGGTAGAGCAACTGATTTGTAATCAGTCGGTTGGGGGTTCGATTCCCTTCATCGGCTCCAGAATAGAAATGTGGAGAGGTTCCCGAGCGGCCAAAGGGAGCAGACTGTAAATCTGCCGGCGAAGCCTTCGGAGGTTCGAATCCTCCCCTCTCCACCATTTATAGGTGCGGGAATAGCTCAGTTGGCTAGAGCATTAGCCTTCCAAGCTAAGGGTCGCGGGTTCGAATCCCGTTTCCCGCTCCATTTTGTGTATTAAATATTGAGCGAGAGTGTTAAGTATAGGGCTCATGTAGCTCAGCCGGTAGAGCACCTCCTTGGTAAGGAGGAGGTCACCGGTTCAAGTCCGGTCATGAGCTCCATAATTAACACTAAGTATTGAAAGAGGAAAAAAGGCAGGAGGAAAGATGGCAAAGGAGAAATTTGTTAGGACTAAGCCGCATGTCAATATCGGAACAATCGGTCACGTTGACCATGGTAAGACGACATTGACAGCAGCAATGACATTGTATTTAAGTAAGG
>JAHYIR010000023.1 GCA_019429305.1 Candidatus Cloacimonadota bacterium | reverse complement strand
CCTTACTTAAATACAATGTCATTGCTGCTGTCAATGTCGTCTTACCATGGTCAACGTGACCGATTGTTCCGATATTGACATGCGGCTTAGTCCTAACAAATTTCTCCTTTGCCATCTTTCCTCCTGCAAATAAAGAACTATAAAAAGTATCTTTAAATACCTATTTGATACTTTTTCTCTTTTAATAGCACAATAAATCCGTACTACTTGTGTGAAGGCTCAAAAAATATTCCCCCGTTAAAGTGTCAATATTTTTTTATTTTTTTTCTTAATCGCTTCAAAATTATACACTTAATATTGAGTCGGGGAGACTAAGATATTATAGCATATTTAAAATTACAACGGTTCTTGTCAGAAAAAAATAAAAACTGTCGTAGGTTATCTTAACTGGGTATCCAAATCTTTTTCGCAACAATGACTTCAGCTTTCGAAGACAAATGTAATGGCTCGTAATTTATAGTGAAAAAGATGAGTCCTTTGTAAGCAGTAATATATTTGTAGTTCTTTGATAAAAAAGCCGGTTTAGAATAGACAACTAATGGCTTTTCAGTCTTAGCAAGCAAAGACAAAAAGGATTCTGGTTTGATACTTATTATTGCTCCGGATGCTTTTGTAGCATTAGCAATAGATTCGTATGCCGCTGTAGTTGCTCCTGCCGTTCCAGCATAATTCATAGTTTTATCTTCTTAAGATTATTTCTTGATAAAATTTACTTAGAAAAAGAATATTCTTCTTTGATGAAGAGTTTTTTTGTCAATTGATTTCTCTGGATATCAGCTGTTCAAGTCTTCCTGCAATTTTGTTGAGCTCAGATGTAAACTTTTATTATCTAAATCGCTTTCATTGTTAGATTAGGGAACAATTAATTAACTGAGGAGAATGCTTCTTTGTGAGAGCAGCCGACCCTTCGATAAAACTAATGAAGTCAATAACCAAAACTATTAAGAAACACCTATAAGATTTTTCTTCTTGACCTTAGCATTAATAATAACTTAGATAGATAAAAAGATAATCATAAGTCTAACTTGTATAATCAGGAGGTATGTATGGAATTGCAAAAAAGTATTGAAACCAGACGGGCTTATAGGTCTTTACTCCCTGTAGAGATTAGTAATGATACGATTGAACAACTAAGTAAGGCAGCTCAATTAGCACCTTCCTGTTTTAACAACCAACCATGGCGTTTCGTTTTTGTTCAAGATCGTCAAAAGCTCAAAGAGCTCTTCACAGCTCTATCTAAAGGTAATCAATGGGCAACAAAGTCTTCTATGATAATTGGAGTATTTAGTAAAAGAAAGTTTGATTGCTTAGTAAAAAAAAGAGTCTATTACCTTTTTGATACAGGAATGGCTGTTGGTCTGTTATTGTTAAAAGCTACCGAACTCGGTTTAGTAGCTCATCCTATTGCCGGTTTTGATGAAGATAAAGCCAAAGAAATACTGAAAATACCGGAAGAAATGCGGCTTATTACCCTTATTATAGTAGGAAAACATAATCCTGAAATAGATCCAAATTTAAGTGAAAAACAGCAAGAAAGTGAAAAAGAAAGACCTTCTAGATCACCTCTCTCAAAATTTTCTTTTATTAATGAATATATATAGAAAAAGAGGCTAACGGAGAATAATTATAATGAATATAGAACAACAGATCTCTATTCTCTTTGAGAAGAAAGAATCTTTTACTGAAGAAGATATCTCAATTTTTGAAGAGTTTCGTAATCAACTAGAGAAGGGCTCTATCAGAGCTGCAGAAAAAAAGGATGGTATCTGGCAAACAAATATTTGGGTAAAAAAGGGTATCTTGATCGGTTTTCGCCTTGGTAAGTTAACGGAAATGCCCTGGTCCGAACATAAAATATTCTGGGATAAGAGTACCTACCCCGAGAGACAAATAACAGGAAGAGAAAGCATTCGCATAGTCCCCGGAGGAAGCTCAATCCGCAGTGGAGCATATATAGGTAAAAATGTTACGATGATGCCCCCAAGTTATGTTAACGTAGGTGCTTATGTTGATGATGGTACAATGTTAGATTCACACTGTCTGGTCGGTAGTTGTGCTCAGGTTGGTAAGAATGTACATATCAGCGCCGCAGCGATTGTTGGTGGTGTATTAGAGCCTATAGGTAGCAATCCTGTAATAATCGAAGACGAAGCTTTTATTGGTGGCAACTGCGGAATCTATGAAGGAGTTATCATTAAATCAAAAGCTATCTTAGCTGCTGGAGTTATACTTACTGCTGCTACTAAAGTTTATGATGCAGTTAACAAAGAGTTTATCTTTGCTGAGCACAATAAGCCTTTAGCGATTCCGGAAAAAGCAGTAGTCATTTCCGGTAGTCGCATGTTACAAGAGCATAACGGAATATCTCTATATTGTCCGGTAATAGTAAAATATCGTGACACTAAAAGTGAAAAGTCTGTAACTCTGGAAGATCTGTTGAGATAGTATCTAATCGAATTTGTACTCTTTCATGACCTCTTTTTTTATTCGATCTCTCTCAACATCAGGTATATGCAATTTATGGGCTATTTGATTTATAACCTCTAACTCTCTATTTATATCTTTGGAATCAGTAAAGCCGATGATATAACATAATCTGAGCAAGAAGTATTTTTTATACGGGTTATTCTGATAGATCATATTTATAATTCTGATGTTATTATCAAGATCAAAATTCTCACTGAGGATCTCATCCTTAAATTTCTCGAACAAGCTATTAACAATCTCTTTGTCGTTACTTCCGAATTTCTCTGATAAACAGGCGTATTCATAAGGATGTTGCTCGATCTGAAAGATCATCTCCGAAATGATCCGTTCCTTTTCTTTTAAGGTAACTTCTTCATCTGCCAACGAAACATAGACCGTCAGTGATAAAGCAGTAGAGATAAAGGAAAAATCATCATACTCTTTCTGCTCCTGCTCATTTCGTGGTTCAAATGTTCTTGTCTCAAAGAAATTCTCTAAAAAACCCTCCTTCGGGGTCTTTTCTACGGCAAAATTAACACTGTTTCCTAAATACTTCGACCATCTCGGCATAATTCCTCCCGTCTTCGTTTTCCTTAGTCATACATTTTCTGACAAATCCACCAAATTGGTTGTTCATTGATAATATATTTAATAATAGCAGTTTAATCAAGCTTTTTTATTCAAAGATGTTTTCTACTCTTAAATTGCCTGATATCTCATGTAAATCTGAAGCAATAATCTATCTAATTAGTAAAAATCATCCCAAATTGTAAAACTCGTTTACCATTAAAGACTCTACGAGTCGGCTATGTCCGACTCGTGTGCTTCCTATTGATATAAGATAGATTATTGGCGTGAAAATTGCTATGTATTAGTAAGTACTTGAAATTTGAAAAAAATAATGACAACTCATCAGAAATGATGAGAAAAGATGAAGGAGTTAGAAAAATTGCTTTCTGATAAGCTTTTAGGAGAAGTTAAAGCGTGAAATAATGATTGATAGAGGATTTCAGACTTAATTCTTGACATGATATTAAACGATATTATCTTGATATAAAATATGAAATTAATTTGGAGGAATAGATTTAGATGAAAAAACGATTATTTTTAACACTGATGGTGGCTATCTTGAGTTACTTAAGTTTTGCCACGATGTCTTATAATTTCGAAGTCGATCGACCTTTACTTCGCAGCAACCAATTTGATAACAATTTACCAGTAAAGATGATACCGGGTGAACCAATGATTGCTTTTAACGATATCCGTATTTTACTTCCTGAAGGGCATCGTTTTATCTCTGCGAATGTATCCTTCGGTTATGAACAGTATGTTGAGGGAGTTTACATTGATTTTGCCAGAGATCCACAACCGATATCATTACCCGGGATTGATGAAACCCTGGCCGATCCGAGTATATATGAATCCGATGTATTTTATCCTTCTAACAGATATGAGATACTCGGAGTACATCGTAAAAATGGACATGACATTCTGGTACTCAATGTTTATCCTTATAGTTATAATGCCATTCGTAGTGAATTAAGATGGTTCGACAGTTATCAAATAAGTATAAAAAGCGAATATGACAATGAGATCGCTACGGAGCAGAATCTCTCTTTAGTAAAAACAGAGAGGATAGAGAATGAGATATCACGTCTGGTTGTAAATCCGGAACTAATGAATACTTATCGTAAAGATTTTATCCGCACTGACTCTATACTCCCTAATGTTAATGAACCTTATCAGATGATAATCATTTCAGATGCCAGCAGAGAAACATTATTCGCTGACTATGTTGATTGGAAAGAAAGCCATGGTATAACAACCGGCTATTTTACTACCAATGCCATTTATGCAAATTACACTGGTGTTGATAATCAAGAAAGAATCCGTAACTTCATTATTGATGCCTATCAGACCTACTCCCAGACGGATACTCCGTTAGAATATGTCATACTTGGGGGTGACGAAAGAATTATTCCTATCCGTGGAATGTATGGAAATGTTGGCAGTTATTATGACTTTGGCATGCCATCAGATCTTTATTATAGTAACCTTGATGGTAATTGGGATGCTAATGGTAATGGGATCTACGGTGAGATCGATGATGGTATAGACTGGTTTGCTGAAGTAGCAATCGGTAGGATACCAGCTTTTTCCGATGCTCAATTTCAAAACTTTTTCCATAAGAGTTACCATTACGCAGATAATAATACTTATAGTGATGATGTTGTCTACATGATGGGCGAGAATTTAGACGGAATACCAACTTGGGGTGGAGATTATAAGGATCAGATAGCTCCTTACATACCTTCAGAATATCATCTTTATACTCTCTATGAAAGAGATGGTACTTTTAGTAGTAACAGTGTTGTTTCAGCAATAAATAACGGTTTAGGAATCATCAATCATATTGGTCATGCAAACTACTTCATCGTTTTCGGTCTCAATAATATTCGCATAGCAAATTTATATAATACCAACTATGGATTTGCCTATACACAAGGATGCTATCCGGCAGCATTTGATGCAGCAACTCATCAAGAATCCGGTTGTGTTGGCCAAAACCTTGTAACCGCATCGGGTGGTCTGTTTGCCTTCATCGGTAACACTCGTTATGGTTGGTACTCTCCAGGCAGCACTAACGGAGCATCGCAAGCTTTTGATATAACTTTCTTTTCCGGACTTTATGATCATAATATCCGCGAATTAGGACATACTCTAAACTATTCCAAAGAAGAGCTGGTCAATGAAGCTATGACTATCGGTGTAATGCGTTGGATCTACTATCAACTCATACTTTTTGGAGACCCATCAATAGCAGTTAAAGATCCTAACGGAAATTTTCCTTATGTTGAACCAATTGACGTAGTTTACGATGATGTTATGGGTGATAATGATGGTATGGTAAATCCGGGTGAAACAGTAAATATTTATCTGGAATTGTTTAACAAACCTAATTGGTCTGATGCAAATAATGTCACTGCTACAATCAGCTTCGACAGTAACTATATAAATGTTTTAAACGAAACAGCATATTTCGGTAACATAACAAACAGTAGTTCAGCATTTAACACTTCAGATCCTTTTGTTATTGAAGTTGATATAAATATTCCTTATAATAATTATGAAATGACCATAGATGTTTCAGCAGAGGGTAGTGGTAATGCTACATTTACCAGAACATATCAACTACCTATGCCTGTGACCTTGATCCAAAACCATTGGCCATGGAATTATTCTTATCCAATAAATGCTTCAACTCTTTTCGCTGATTTTACAGGTGATGGACTAAAAGAATTGATCATCATTGATGCCTTAGGTAATATCAATTTGCTGGATGCAGATGCTAATACTGTCCAAGATCCTTTGTACAATCAGGAAAATATCTGGCGTAGTTTCGCGATCGGAGATGTAACTAACGATGGCAATAAGGAAATTGTTATATCAAGTCGCTATAGTAGAATAATGGCACTTAACCAAGATGGAGATCTCGTTTTTTCTTATGATGATTGTGGACAGCAGATTTTAACTCCGGTAGTTGCCGATCTGAATAATGATGGTCATAATCAGATAATCAGCTTAGGCATGAATAAGGAACTATATGTTCTTGATTCTTCCGGTAATCTTTCAGCGGGATTTCCGGTTACTCTTCCAGAAACTTCGATTGCTGATATTGCTGTTGCTGATATTACTAATGACAATTACAAAGAGATAATTATTGGAGCTCTTGATGGAAATATCTATGTCATCCGATCTGACGGTTCTTATCATCCAGATTTTCCGGTTGATCTTGGATCGGCGATAGTATCAGCCCCGATCGTTCTTGATAACAAGAGAATTGCCGTAGGAACAATTAACAATGAGCTAAAATTCATTTCTTCTGTGGGTAATATACTCTTCGGTTTAGAGCTATCAAATCGAATTGCAACCGAGATTATTGCTGCTGATTTCAATAACGATGGAGAACTGGAACTGGCATTTGCTACTCTTAACGGTTCTGTTCACATAATCCAACAAACCGGTGATTATTTAGATGGCTGGCCTGTTCATCTAAATGAAACTATCTTACAACCACCGTTAGCTGTAGATATAAACGTTGATAATGCAATAAATCTTATCGTATATAGTTCGCAAGGTAATGTATATGCACTCAATTCCGATGGCTCTCACGTCGATTCCTTCCCCTTCCCCTTAAAACGAACTATTACTTCTCCGGCTACTATTGATGATATTGATGGAGATGGCGACTGGGAAATTATTGTGGCAACCGCTGACGGTGTTTTTGTCATAGATAGTAAACATCAGGGAGGTCAAAAAACCCCTTGGACAATGTATCGAGGAAATATTAATAGAACGGGTTATTATGGTGATAATACAACACTCGATATTGATATCCCTATCAGTGAATACATCACTAGTCTCCGGCAAAATTATCCTAATCCATTTAATCCGCTAACAAGAATTGATTTCTCGTTAAGTAACGATATGCAGGCAAATTTGGAGGTTTATAATATCAAAGGCCAAAAGGTTGTAACGTTGATCAATGATATATTGCCCGAAGGCGAGCATACAGTTGTCTGGAACGGAATAAACAGTCAAAATAGAGCTGTCGGTTCAGGTATATACTTTTATAAGTTAACGACACCTGAAACTACTATCACAAGGAAAATGTTACTCCTTAAATAAACCTGTATAAGTGAATATATTTAGAATTTGCCTGATCTGCTTAATTCTGCTCGGTAATGTAATGATTCTAGCGTCAGAGAATGAGGTTTTGATACCCGATTCATTCTTAAACCTTTACCTTGCCGAGCAGAACGAGTGGACAGTATTTATTGCTGAACTGACTACACAAAAAGCTTATTTAATATCCTTTTCAAAAGAACCTATCTTGTCTCAGATCATCAGAGAGTTTCCCATTTCTTCTGGAAAACAAAAAGGCGCTAAAAGAAGTGAATGGGATCTAAGAACCCCCGAAGGATTTTATCAGATTATTCAATTTCGTCAACAACACACTCTGGAAGATAAGTTTGGGACAGGTGCTTTTATCCTCAATTATCCAAATGAAATAGATAAAATCCTTGTGAAAACCGGTGGTGGGATCTGGATTCATGGTACCGATAGAAACGATTTTATCAACTTTGATTCTGAAGGTTGTATCCGTCTGAAAAATGAAGATCTGACTTTTCTTACAAAATATCTCAACCCGGGGCAAAATCCAGTCTTTATTGTTGATAAAATCGAATGGAAGAGTGAGACTGATCTTATAAGAAAAAAAGATCAGATAAAACAGAGAATCAATGATTGGATTTCATCTCAAAAGGGACAGGATATCTTCCGGTATTTGGATTTTTACCATCCGACATTTTACTCATCTACTTTAAAAATGGATATCGGCAGGTGGACAATTCACAGTAGAGACAAAATGCGGGAAAACAGACTTAATGACATTATTATTAAAGATATGAAGATCATCTATCAGAATAATTATCTGCTAATCCAAGGTGTTGAAGAACACACAACCGAATTAAATACTGATTCCGTGAGTAAGCATATCCTCTGGCAATATATTGATCAACAATGGTTTATTGTTAACGAAGATGTCATAGAAAAGTGATCAAATTCCCTGAGGTGGAAATTATTGATCGAAAATCTAATTTCTTAAACTGCTACAGCAAAACTTATTGTTATACATCGCATAAATTGTGTTTATCTCTCCACGCAATAAGACTTTAACATAGTTATATGTATCCGAATAAATAAGAGCTATTTTTTTCATTCATCCAATGTCTACAAAACTCTGATATTATCGGTATAATAGCTAAAAAAAGGATTCTTCTGCGATAAAAAATATTTTTCATTGACAAAAAAAAGGTTAGATTGTTATTAGCACTCTACAGAGTCAATTGCTAAAACTTAAACTAAATTGATAAAAAATTGTAATTAAGGAGGAAAACAAACATGGCAAAGCAAATGAAATTTGGTCACGAATCACGAAATGCAATCAAAGCAGGTGTTGATAAACTGGCGGATGCAGTAAAAGTTACATTAGGACCTCGAGGAAGGAATGTCGTATTAGATAAGAAATTCGGCTCACCAACGATTACTAATGATGGAGTAACCATAGCCAAGGAGATTGAATTAGAAGATCCTTTTGAAAATATGGGAGCCCAGCTTTGTAAGGAAGTGGCTGAGAAGACACACGATATAGCCGGAGACGGAACAACAACGGCAACCCTTTTAACCCAGGCAATAATCGAAGAGGGATTGAAACATGTTACTGCCGGAGTTAATCCGATGTACTTGAAAAGGGGATTAGAAAAAGCGCTAAAAGTGATTGTCGAAGCAATCAAGAAATCAAGTAAAGAAATAGCTAGCTCAGAAGAGATAGCCCAAATCGCTTCGATATCGGCAAATAATGATCCTGAAATTGGCAAACTCATCGCTGAAGCAATGGAGTCGGTTGGCAATGAAGGTATAATCAATGTCGAAGAAGCAAAATCAATCACAACATACATGGAGAAGGTTGAAGGTATGCAGTTTGATCGGGGTTATGTATCTCCTTACTTTGTTACTGATACCGATAAAATGATCTCAGAACTCGACGATCCTTATATTCTTTTATACGATAAGAAAATCACCGTTATGAAAGACCTGCTTCCAATCCTGCAAGAAATTGCCCAATCCGGAAAACCGCTCTTGATTATTTCTGAAGATATCGAAGGTGAAGCACTGGCAACTTTGGTTGTCAACAAACTTCGCGGAACTATTAATGTTGCCGCTGTGAAAGCTCCCGGATTTGGAGACCGTCGTAAAGCGATGATGGAAGATATTGCCATTCTTACTGGTGGTACAGTCATTTCTGAAGAGTTGGGACGTAAACTTGATAGTGTAACTATGCAGGATTTAGGAACAGCAAAAAAGGTTATCGTAGAAAAAGAAAATACTATTATCAGAGAAGGTGCTGGATCAAAAGCTAATATTGATGCCCGAATCAAACAGATCAAATCTCAAATCGAGGATACAACATCCGATTATGACCGTGAGAAACTACAAGAGCGATTAGCAAAATTGAGCTCCGGTGTCGCTGTTATCAAAATCGGTGCTGCTACTGAAACTGAGATGAAAGAGAAGAAAGCTCGTGTTGATGATGCTTTACATGCTACTAGAGCAGCAGTGGAAGAAGGAATTGTTACTGGTGGTGGTGTTTGTTTAATTCATGCGGCTAAAGCAATAGATACACTCAATTTTAGTAATCATGAAGAAAAAGTTGCTGCCGATATATTAAAGAAGGCACTTTTAGTTCCGGCTTTCAGAATTGCTACAAATGCTGGCGAGGAAGGAGCAGTCGTCGTGGAAAAACTCAAAAACAGTGACGATGTGCACTTTGGTTTCAATGCCGATAATGGTAAGTTTGAAGATATCTATAAAGCCGGTATAATTGATCCGGCAAAAGTAGTCCGCTCTGCTGTACAGAATGCTATCAGTATTTCAGGATTATTCCTGACAACAGAATGTATCATAACTGAGATAAAGGAACCAGAACCACCGGCACCTCCGGGAGGAATGGGTCCCGGAATGGGCGGAATGTATTAATAGGCCAAAATAAATACTAACCCTATAGTCGACACAATAGTTACTTAATTAAGTAGCTATTGTGTCACTTTTTTTATCTCATTTGATGGAAACAAAATTCATCCTTGACATGAAAAGCAGTGGTAAAATATTTTGACACGATAAATAGTAAACTAAGGAGAGAAGCATAATGAAAACGCTTACACCAAAGCAGGACCAAATAATCCAAGATTGGTTTCTAATCGATGCTGAAGGTCAAACTTTGGGCAGATTATCAACAAAAATTGCCGGTTTGCTGCGCGGAAAACATAAACCATATTTTGCACCACATCTGGATACCGGAGACTTTGTTGTGGTAATAAATGCTGAAAAAGTACGGTTAACAGGTAACAAAGAATTACAAAAAACTTATCCGAGTTACAGTGGTTATCCGGGAGGATATAAAGAAATTCCTTTTGCTCGTCTGCAAAGCAAGAAACCGGAAGAAATTATTATCCAAGCAGTAAAAGGAATGTTACCCAAGAACCCTCTGGGAAGAAAATTGATCCAGAAACTAAAAGTATATTCGGGAGCTGATCATCCGCATACAGCTCAGAAGCCGAAAACAATCTCGTGATTTGTACGGAGGAAAATAGATGCAGTATTTTGATGCAGTAGGTCGCAGAAAGACATCTGTCGCTCGTGTTCGCCTGACACCTGGAACAGGTAAAAGATTGATCAATAATCAACAGATAAAGAATTATCTTAATCGCGAAACTTTAGAAATGATTGTTGAACAACCATTAGAAATTGTCCAATTAGCTAATAAATTAGATTTAAAGGTTAATGTTGTTGGTGGCGGTTTATCAGGTCAAGCAGGAGCCATTAGACACGGAATAGCACGCGCATTGATAAAATACGACGAAAGTCTTCGCCCGGAATTAAAAAAGAGGGGCTTACTCACCAGAGATCCACGAATGGTTGAGAGAAAGAAGAGCGGACGTCCAAAAGCACGTAAGAGATTCCAGTTCTCTAAACGTTAATTTTTTAAGAACAAGAAAAATCTCATTGCTGAGTTGCAAGGCGGTGTTCTGCTAATATTAAGCAGGATTGAATTGCTTATATCAGCAATGAAAAGAAAAAAACCGTAAAGAAGGAGTTGTAATGTCAGTTGTATTAATGAAACAATTATTAGAATCGGGTGTTCACTTTGGTCATCAGACCCATAAGTGGAACCCAAAAATGAAGAAATACATTTTTATCAAACGAAACGGCATCCACATAATAGATCTAAAACAAACGGTAGATGCTATCAACGAATCTTATATGTTTATTAAAGAGATTGCTGCCAAAGGCAAACATATCCTCTTTGTCGGCACTAAAAAACAATCCAAAGATGCTATTGAAGCTGCTGCACAAAAATGCGGTGCTTTTTATGTTAGCAACCGATGGTATGGTGGAATGCTAACTAATATGGCTACTATTCGTCGTTCTATTAGTAAGCTTGATTATTATGAACAGATAGTTGAAGATGGAACTATCAATAGTTTCACTAAATTAGAAGCCACAAGGATGAAAAGAAAATATGACAAAATTGTAACGGCTCTTGGTGGTATTCGTGGAATGGATACTATACCGGGTGCTGTAATCGTTATAGATACAATTCACGAAGAGATCGCGGTACATGAAGCGAGAAAACTTGGTATCCCAATAGTCGGTATGGTTGATACTAACAGTGACCCTGATTTGATTGATTACGTAATTCCTGCTAATGATGATGCTATCAGAGCAATTTATCTGATTACAGATATTATTGCCAATGCTGTTATTGAGGGAAGACAAATCATGATGGAAGGGAGTGCTGAACTAACAAAGGAAGAAGCGGGAGAACAAGAAACTGACGCTGAATCTGAAAAACCAGTAAAAGATGATATCGTTGATGAGGAATTACTCTCAGAAATTGAAAGAGAATTTGAAGAAGAAGATGTAGTAGCACTTAAGGGTGAAGATGAAATAGAAGTAAAGAAAGAAGTCATGACAGAACATCAATCTGATTCTAAGAAAGGTAAAGTAACAATTGAAGAAACTATAGAATCAGATGAACCTGCAAAAAAACCTCGTAAAACTAAAGCTACTCCAGCAAAGAAAAAAACTGAAAGCTCTGAAACAGCTGAAAAGACAGCAACAGAATAACTTCGAATCTCAAACAAAGAAACCGTTCTTAAATAATGAACTTATATAGACTAATAAACTACCTAGCTGGTAAAGAATAAAAACTATTATATCTTAATAAAAACAAATCAAGGAGCTATATATGGAAATCACAGCTCAAATGGTCAAAGAGCTACGAGAAAAAACCGGAGTAGGCATGATGGACTGCAAAAAGGCCTTGCAAGCTACTGACGGTAATATGGAAGAAGCAATCAAATATCTGCGTGAGAAAGGTATTAGTAAGGCAGCAACTAAATCTGATCGTGAAGCAAAAGAGGGTAGGATCTATGCCTATATCCACTTTAATAATAAAATTGGTGTTCTGGTAGAAGTCAACTGCGAAACAGATTTTGTTGCCCGTACTCAAGATTTTGAAGATCTCTGTAAACATATCGCCATGCATATTGCAGCAGCAGCACCAATTGCTGTTAGTGAAGCAGATATTGATCCTCAAATCATTTCTCAAGAAAAAGAGATCTATTACAATAAAGCCATCAATGATGGAAAACCGGAAAATATAGCTGTAAAAATTGCTGATGGTCAGGTACAGAAATATCTCAAACAGAATTGTCTACTGTTCCAAGAAGATTATCGTGAAGCTGATAGAACGATACAAGATGTAATCAATGAATCAATAGCTAAAATGGGTGAAAATATCCAAATCGCTAGATTCGCCAGATATTCATTAGGTGAATAATATGTCTGATTTCTTTAAACCCGAAAAAATTCAAAGAATTATTATTAAGATCAGTGGTGAATTCTTAGCCGGCAGCAAGGAAATCGGTTATGATAATGCTATTCTTGAGCAAATTACTGATGATTTAATTGCATTGAAGAAATTGGGTTTGAGTATTGGTATTGTTCTTGGTGGCGGTAATTTCTTTCGTGGTGGTAAAGAAGAAGATAAAGGATTTGATCGAATAACAGGTGATAATGTCGGCATGTTAGTAACAGTCCAGAACAGTCTTATACTTGCCGATTACCTGAATCGTAAGAACTATCATTGTGAGGTCTTTTCTGCTTTGGAAATGGATAAAATTTGTTCTTTTTATACTCCATACAATGTAGAAAATGCTCTCAGTTCGGGAAAGATATGTTTTTTAGCAGGTGGCACAGGTAATCCATACTTTACTACTGATACTGCTGCAGTATTGAGAGCTATTGAACTGAATGCTAATCTAGTTGTTAAAGGAACAAAAGTTGATGGCGTCTATAGTTCAGATCCAATGATTGATAAAGATGCCGAATACTATTCAGAGATTAGCTATGATGAGATTATAGCTAAACGGTTAAATGTTATGGATATGACTGCTTTTTCACTTGCTAGAGATTATCATATCCCGATGAAGATTTTTAACATTACCAAACCTGGAAATCTAAAGAATGCCATCCTTCATAAAAATGTAGGCACTTTTATTTATTGAAATAGGATCACAAGGAGTTTATATGGATAAAGTTATAAAACCTTTAGAAGATAAGATGAATAAAGCTATTGAAACAATGGCTCATAACTTCCTGAAGTTACGAACAGGAAGGGCTAGTGTATCAATATTGGATGATATTAAGATCAATTATTATGGTGAGTTAACCCCAATAAAACAGTTATGTAGCATCTCTACACCAGAACCTCGTTTAATAGTAGTACAACCTTGGGATAAAACTACTCTAACAGATATCGAAAAAGCTATTTTGGCCGCTAATTTGGGTATTACTCCTGAGAATGATGGAAAAGTTGTTAGACTTCCCTTCCAACCTTTGACAGAAGAAAAAAGAAAAGATATCGTTAAACAGATAAAAAAGATAGCTGAGGATAGCAAAATTGCTATAAGAAACATCAGAAGAGAAGGCAATGATATTGCTAAACAGATGGAGAAAGATAAGCAGATATCGGAAGATGAGTTAAAAAAACTACAGGACGATATTCAAGAACTAACTGACAAGTGGATAGAAAAGATATCTGATGCAGCTAAAAACAAAGAAACTGAAGTAATGTCAGTATAATAGGTGAGAATATATGAGATACATCATCACTTCAGAATGTGTTAATTGCGGTGAGTGTTTGGACATCTGTCCAGTCTCCGCCATAATTGAAGGAGAAGACCAATTATATATCACAGAGGCCTGCGTCTGCTGTGGTAAATGTGTGGAAATCTGTCCGGTTGAAGCAATCCGTATAAATAACCAGAAATAATAGAGCTTATAAATATTTGTTTCTTTATCTCAGAAAATCCTTGCCTATTAATTAGACTTTTTCTATTTTGCGAACAACATTTAACCGAGTGGTAATCTGATTATAGGCTATCTCATAAATGACAGATAATCAATCTGTTGACTGTTATAATAATCAAAAGGTTGATCGGTATGAAAGTAATGATCGTTGGTAGTGGCGGCAGAGAGCATGCTATAGCCGAATCAATAGCAAAAAGTAATAGAGTCAATAAAGTATATGTAACACCCGGTAATCCGGGCATGTCTTCTGTTGCCAAACAAATCTCATCACAGGATTTTAAGGATATCTACAACAATGTTCTGGATAAGCACATTGATCTAGTTATTATAGGACCTGAACAACCTTTACAGGAAGGGATTGTTGACTATCTGGAAGATAAAGGTGTAATGGTCATTGGTCCTTCTAAGGAGGCAGCCAAGCTGGAAACCAGCAAAGTTTTTGCAAAATCATTAATGCAGCGTTATAATATTCCTACAGCAGAATACAGAGCATTCTCTGATTATGATCAAGCAACTAAGTATTTGGAACAAATATCTTATCCAACTGTTATCAAAGCTGATGGTTTGGCAGCCGGAAAAGGGGTATATATAGCAGAGAATGAAGATAATGCATTTGCTGCTGTTCAAAAATTAATGCTGGCAAAAGATTTTGGTAGAGCTGGTGAGCAAATTGTCATTGAAGAATTTTTAAACGGTTTTGAGGCTTCAATCTTCGCTTTTACAGATAGCAGAAATTATAAATCTACTATCCTTTCTCACGACTATAAAAAGATCTATGATGGTGATAAAGGACCGAACACCGGTGGTATGGGTGCTTATGCACCAGTGAAAATATCGAAAGAACAGCTTGATACTATAGATAACACCATTTTCAATCCTTTATTGTCTGCACTCAAGAAAGAGTGTATAGAATATAAGGGAGTCATTTATGCCGGTTTGATCTTTACTTCAAAGGGCATAAAAGTATTAGAATTCAACTGCAGATTAGGAGATCCTGAGACACAGGCAGTTCTACCATTAATGAAAACTGACCTTGTTGATATCTGTGAAGCTATTGCCTATAATAGAGTTGAACATCTTGATTTGGAATGGGAAAAGAGATCTGCAGTTAGTATAGTAGCTGCCTCTGAAGGTTATCCCGGTAAATGTGAAAGCAGTAAATTGATCGCTATAGATGACTCTATTGGGGATGATAATTCTCTGAGAATATTTTTCTCTAATGTTGATATGGGGGTAAATGAGCAATCGAGCAACCTGGAGAATGTTGGAATGAGAGATAGAGTACTCTATTCTTCAGGTGGACGAGTTTTAACATTAACTGCCTTAGCATCAACAATCCAAGAAGCACGAACTAAAGCATATAATAGCATAGAAAAAATAAAATTTGATAATATATATTACCGCCGTGATATTGGTCTGCTTAATAATCAATAATGAAACATCGGCATTACGCTAGTGTTATAATGTTATGCTTCTACCTAGCGTAATGATCTGATTGAAAAGAGTCTGATTAATCAGGATGAAACTATACACGGCACTGTTAAAATTTACGTAAAGTAAAAGCCCGAAGTTATGAGGAGGCAGATGGTGTTATTGGATAAAAACGAGAGCGTAAATATACATTTATGTAAAGTATTGAGGGTTCGAAGATTTCCTCAAAAAGCCAGAGAAGGGATCGGTTATTTCTTTACTTGCCTTTTAATGCTATTAGTAATTAGTTCATTCACTAACGTCTATGCTATAACACCTTTTACCATAGTCAATATGACGGAAAGTGAGATCGTTCTGCAGTTCAGGATGCCGGATTATGAACTTGTTCCGCTAGAAATTGAAGGGATTGTTTACCACATTATAAAAGGCAACTTTAGTGGTTATCATTACGAAGAGGGGTATCCGGATATTCCATTCTATAGTGAAAATATTGGTATTCCTGTAGATGGAGATATTCAGATTATGGTACAAAACATCTTAACCGAGAGAGTTTCAGATGTAGTGATCTATCCAGTAGAGAAATTAGAGACAGATGGTTATGAAGTAAATCAGAGTTTTTTCCGGGACAGAACTGTTTATAACAGAAATGATCTTTATCCTGAACAGATATTACAACAAGGCATCACCGGCTTTGCTGGAGATCGCCGTTTTGCCAGTTTTGTTTTTAATCCAATCCGTTTTCATCCCCATAACCGGCAATTGTCTATAATCAGGGAAGCAACAATATTGATCAGCATTTCAGGTGATAAAACGATAAGCCGGGACTGGATTCCGGGTAGAAACTATATAGACAGGGCAGGGGAAATGTTCTTTTTGAATGAAGAGTATTCCCGAAATTGGCGAAAACCACGTAATTTCAACCCTGATCATGAACCGATCCGTTCTTACGGTATAAATGCTATCCAGTTCTTTGTTGATAGTGAAGGGATCTATAAGGTGACTTATGAAGATCTGGCAGATATCATTAGCCAATGGGAAGAAGAGGAACTATTCCCGGTCAATATTGATCTAGACCTGCTTGATCCTCGTCATCTACAGTTAGAGAGTAAAGACGGGATCGTTCCGATACATTTCATTGGAGAGAGAGACGGTTCTTTTGATCCGGGAGACTATTTCGAGTTTTTCGGAGATAAAAACCAAGGAAAGACCGGCTATTCCGATACTTATACTGCCGAAAATGTTTATACTCTGAAAATTATCGAGAATTGGGGTGCCAGAATGTCGGTAGAGAATGGTGGTATCAGGGAGACCAATCCAAGTAATTATATCCTACCCACTTCCTACGAACAAACGGTACATTTTGAAGAACAGAATGCCCATTATCCCTTAGGACAATATTCACCAGCTCCCCGCGAGGATCTTTGGTTTTGGAGAACCATTCGGGCACCGGATCTTAATGTGACCTCTTTTAATTTAGAGTATCCTCATCAGACACATATCCGGGCTTTCTCTGCTACAGTATGCCTGGTTGGATTAACCTATATGGCTGGTACGACAAATGATCACCGTGCCCGGGTCAGGATCAACTCATCTTTTATCAATGATCATCGTTGGACCGGACAAACTCAACGACTCTTTACCAATGTTGACCCTATTCCGAATTTCTATCTCAATCATGGTGAGAACTTTCTCTATATTGATATGCCGGGAGATACTCCCAGCGGTATAACAGAGACCATTCTTTTTGATTATTTTCATCTCACTTATTGGCGGGAATACAAAACCGACTCAGATTATATCCGGTTCACACGCCCTTTTAGCCGCCCTTTGGGGCTTTATCAATTTGAGCTAAATAACTTCTCTATTGATCAGATATCGGTCTATAAGGTAAATTCCGGATATATGGAGAACCTACAGATCGAACCATTCTCTGAGACCGGAGGAGCACCTTATAAAGTAACTTTCCAGGATGAAGTTGTCGCTCACAATATTCAATATGTTGCTTTGACTGAGGATCAGAAAAAGATTCCGAAATTCATCCGTCCAAGAGCTGCCTCTGATCTGAGAAATCCCAATAATGCTGCTGATTATATCATTATAACGCCAAGGATATTCGTACACAATGAGGGTACTCAGCTCTTTAAAACATTCTGGGAAAGTCGGGGATATCTGGTCGAGATCGTAGATCTGCAAAGTATCTTTGATGAGTTCAATTACGGGATCCGCTCAGCCGAAGCAATTAAGGACTTCCTTACTTATGTTTATCATAACTGGTCTATTCCAATGACTCATGTTCTCCTATTAGGGAAAGGTCTTTTCGATGAGAGAGATTTTAGTGTCCATAGATCGATCAATCACATCCCTTATAAGAATATCTGGACTCCCTCTGTAGGAGCTACGCCAAGTGATAACTGGTTTGCTTGTATCATCGGGGACGATGAAGTTCCTGATTTTAATATCAGTCGTATTACCGTCTGGAATGAAAATCAGATCCTGCCGGTAGCAGAAAAAACGATCCACTATATGGAAAACCCTAATTATCCAAACCCCTGGCAAAGCACGATCACCCTTGCCGCAGGTGGTAAAGTAGCTGAGGGTGAAATGTTCGCCCAGTATAGTGAAAGTATCCGCAAAATTTGGATACCGGAGGATTACAACGTTATCAGGGTCTATACCAACACACAAACCCTACCCAGTCAGTATCTGGGAGGCACCTTCAAATTAAAAAACAGTTGGGATGCCGGTACTCTTTACGTCCAGTTCTTTGGTCATGGGGGTGGCAGGATATGGGCAGATTACAATCTACTCAATAATAATGATATTTTAACACTGAATAACGAAGACTATCCGTTCGTTAATTCACTCTCCTGTTACCCTGCCGACTTCTCCAGACCGGGATCAGGTAGTATTGGAGAGACAATGATCCTCACTCCGGATAGAGGAGCTATTGCCCATTTTGGCACTTCCGGTCTGAGCTATACCAGAGCTAATGAGACCTTAGCTACGCATTTGACAGAAGCGCTGTTTCACAGGAATTTGGGTAATTTCGGTGATATCGTATCCTATACTAAAGCAAGGGTCTTTTCTACGGTCTCACCAACAATCCGTTTAGCCATGACTCATGGAGCAGTGATGTTTGGTGATCCTATGGTTAGCTTTGACCTTCCTGAAGAAAGAGTACATATCGAGCTGAATAAATATAACATCACTGAAGGGGATACACTACTCATAACAGTTCAGATGCCGGATGACATACTTTATGCTCGTTTTCTGATCCAGAACGAACATGAGATAACCCTCAATGTTCCTTTTGACATGCCGGTCATCAATGGAGTATATCAGGTTGATTATGTCGTGCCCTCAGTTGCTCAAAGCACTTACCAAAGATTGGTAAAAATCTACGGTTATGGATTAAATCGACAGGTTCTGGGGATGACTAATTACACAGTCGGTAAGGCAGCCGTCGTTGATAATGTTACTATCCCTGAAACAATAACAGCTTCTGATCCTATCCACATTGCCGCCCGATTCTTTGATGAAAGTGGTATCCAATCAGTAGTTTGCAGGATCGGAGCAAATGAGCGTCCAATGATCTATAATGCTGATGAAAACAGATACATAACTGTTACACCCTTTAACCCGATGAACCCCTCTTTTGATCCTTATGAATACTATTTCATTATAACAAACGGCAATAATCAAGTAATAACCTCAAACCGTTTCAACTTTAGTGTCTTGGCTCCTGATCTGGCAGTCTATTATCTGGAGTTATCCAGTTTCGAAAACCAACCGGCAGTAAAGGTCAATATCAGAAATTTCGGACAGATCGCTTCTCCCCCTACTATAGTCAGATTAACAAAAGTCATTGACGGGGATGATACTTTCCTTAATGAGAAAGATATACAGGCAATTGATCCTTTGGATGATATCTGGATCTATATTCCGTTTGAACCGCTGCAGGATGATTTACGCTTTCGGGTAAGAGTCAATCCTAACAGCGAATTTGCCGAGCTTGATCTGCTGAACAACTTTAAACTATCTGATCTCCTGACCCTTAACATGTTCTATGCCGGGGTGGAAGAAATCAGTGTCATGAGTTCTGATAAAAATTTACTATGTAAGATCCCAGCTGGGCTCTTCGCCGAAGAGACGATCTTCTACATAAATAGTAGTCCTTATAAAATACCGGATAATCAACCGGATGTTCATAAACTCGCCTTGTTGAATCAGAGCTTATCCCATACATATCAGATCGGCATCTTCAATGAAACTCTGTTTGCCGATACATTAGGTACTTTGCCGGATGATAAAAAGATCACTTTGACAATGAATTATGACCCGGAAGATCCGGAGATCCAGTTCTGGGAAAATGAGAACCGATTCGCTTTCTATCGTTGGCAGACAGGATACAATAAGTGGATCCATCATGGTGGTTTTACTTCAACAACCAATAACCATGTTTATCAGGATTTGCGAAGATTGGGTACTTATACTATTCTGCGTAACAATGACCAAAAAGCCCCGACAATCAGAGCGAACGTGCAGGATCAGGAGTTTACTTACGGAGGGTACGTCTCGGGAACAGGTATCATCTCCTTTACTCTGTCTGATGCGAATGGCATTGATATATTTGATCAGGGGATCGAGATGTTTCTTAATGGTGTCTTGGTTGATCAGGCAGAATATACAATTTCTGCTAATCCGGGAAACTTAACCTCAATTCCTATAAAACATCAGTTAAATCTCGATGCCGGAAATTATACACTCTCTATCTCTTGCGCCGATGTAAACGGAAATTTTCAGGTACGAGATATAAACTTTGTTGTTAATACGACATTCGATGTCATTAATCTGGCTAACTACCCCAATCCGGTCATTACTACAACGATAGACCCGGTAAATCAAAATCGTACCAGATTTACCTATGTGCTCACTGATGATGCCGATGATGTCAAGATCAGGGTCTATACGGTTAGTGGCAGGTTAGTTAAAACTTTCGATAATCTCCCTACCGGTGTCGGATATCATGAATATCCACGAACTGTTTTGGGATGGGATTGCCGTGATGAATCCGGTATATTCCTTGCAAATGGTGTTTATTTTTACAAAATCACTGCCCGTAGAGGGAGTAAAACTATTGAACGAACACAAAAAATGGCTATTGTCAGATGATCAGAAAAGATAAAGCATACATATTGGGACCATTTGAGTGTTTCAACGATGATTATGCCTCTGGCATAATGGAGGTTTTATGAAAAAGATCGGCATACTGCTTATGATTGTATTAGGTATAACTTTCCTCTCTGCAGGAAGATATGCCGGAGATTTTTTGGAAATAGGATCCG
This sequence comes from Candidatus Cloacimonadota bacterium, assembly GCA_019429305.1. Taxonomy (NCBI): domain Bacteria; kingdom Pseudomonadati; phylum Candidatus Cloacimonadota; species Candidatus Cloacimonadota bacterium. The sequence goes on along the minus strand of JAHYIR010000023.1, from coordinate 7,628 downwards.
GTGTCAGAGCGATCGGAATGGGTGGTGCCTTTTCAGCGATCGCCAATGATGGCTCGGCGATCTACTGGAATTCTTCCGGTATCTCTCAGCTTAAAAGGATCGAGATCGGCCTGATGAGAGCTTATTTATACGAAGGGTTAGCTTACTACGATCATATTACTTACTGCCAGCCATTGCCTAATGATGTTACTATCGGTTTGAACTGGACAAGGTTAACCATTCCCGATATACCTGTCTTTTCTGAGCAGCATCTCGTTGGCACAACTATAGATCAAAGAGTTACCTTCCCCGATCTGCAACTTACCGCTGTCCCCGATGCAAAATTCACCAGTACTGACGATATAATTCAATTTGCCTTCTCTAAAAATATTCAGCATGACCTTGCACTCGGTTGGCTCTTCTTTGAGTTACCGGTAGATATCTACTTTGGTGCAAACATTAAATACCTTTCCAGAAAGATCCAGGATTACAGCGGTACCGGGACAGGCTTTGATATCTCTGTATTGACCCGTCAATACCTTTATAGATGGTTCGACGCCAGATGGCTGGGAACTCTTTCCATTGGAATAAATGTACAAGACATAGGAGGTACATCAATTTCATGGGATACGATCTCCCGACAATCTGATGAGATAGTGATGAATACCAAACTTGGTTTTGCTTACGAACAACCCTTGGAAAGAATCAAATCGACACTACTCTTAGCCACTGATACTGATTATCACGTTTACGGTCAAAAACAACGCTGGGGTATAGAATATACTTATGACAAGCTTATCAGTGGCAGATTTGGTTATTATGATGATAATCAAGCAGCCGGTTTATCGCTGATGATGTTCGATGTAAGTGTGGATTATGCTTTTATCACCAACGATCTGGGTAATACACACCGGATTGGATTAAGAGCTTATTTCTAAGACGGAGGAAGGATAATATGAAAATGGGGAATAATAAAATTCTTCGCTTAACTTGGCTTTTCTTGTCATTAACGGCATTGTTACCGTTGTTATTAGTTAGTTGCTCAGGTAAGGAGACCTTTGCAGTTGATACCACACCCCCACTACCGGTTATCCTGATCCCTCATCTGGGCGATACCGGCGACAACATACTCGTTGGTGGGGTCTTGGTAAATGATACAAATAATGGCATAGACACTGTTCCAGATAATGATTGGATACGGCTTCAATGGCAGACAGTTATTGATCCGGATTTATCATACCTGAAAATATTCCGTTATGGCGATTATGCCCCTACTCCAGTTGATATTGATTCTCTCTCTCGTGCTCAGGTTAATCTCAATGAATATCTCGATAACAGGTTGCATCAACAATCTAATGTTATCGGTCAAACTTGGTATTATTATATACAGGGATATGACTTAGCAGGAAACTACAGTGTGTCCGATACTGTTAGTTATAAATTACTCGAAAAACCTCTTTTACTCAGTCCGGGACCGAATGCTACCGTTTCTTTAACAGAACCGATTGACTTTCAATGGTGGCGAACAGGTGATTCCATAGAATTCAGATTACTGGTGTTCGTTAATGATGATCAGTACTTTTGGCATAGTGATTTTTTTGTCGATTCTGATGTTGAAGACGATATTTTAACTTTAACCTACTCGGGACCTAGTCTGGATAATTTCGCTAATATCGTCTGGCGAGTTGACTCCTTTGCTGATATAGATCATGAACTACATCCGGAAGGGATCGCGATGAGTGGTGCTGAATCAAATGAAAGAGTGTTGTATCTTACTCCCTGACAGAGTAACCTCTTCAGGATAAAGAAGTACATAATATATTGGATTATTTTTAGGACATATTTTGAGAAAATATTAGAGAGCCGCGGGCACGGCTACAGCCGTGCCCGCGTTTACCTACTGTTTAATTAGTATTTATTCTTAAATCTGCAATAATTTCTCTTCACAGAGCATGATCAATAACTCTTCGTCCGGAGATTCTAATTCGATATTTACTGAAGCTAAAGGTAATGAATCGGAATATTTATTAATTTTGATAAAATCTTTCTCTGTCGTCAAGAGCAAATCAAATCTATTTTTTATCTCTTGAATCATTCTCTCGAGTTTTTTGTTGTCTTGATAATCATAGTGATCGGGAAAGCAAAAATGTTTTTCATACTTTAGTCCAGCCATGGTTACTGTCTGTTCAAATGATCTCGGTTGTCCTATGCCTGAAATAAGAGCTATCCTTTTATCTTTTAATGAATCCGGAGATAGCGTTTCACCATTGGGTAGTGTGATATTGAACATCTGATAATCAACTCTGATTATCTTCTTATTGAATCTCTGCAGTATGCCGGGTACTTCGTCGGTACCGTTGTAAACAAGACAGTCCGATTGATACAGTGCTTTTATGGGTTCTCTTAATATTCCTGCCGGCAAGACAAAACCATTCCCAAGCTTTGTTTGAGAGTTAAAGAGTACAAACTCAAGATCCTTTCTTACTTTTAGATGTTGAAAAGAATCATCGAGAATAATTAAATCTAAGTCCGGAAACTCATTTTGGAGTATTATTATGGATCTTTTTCTGTCTCTGCCGACAATAACGGGAATACCCGACAGCTTTCGAGCAATTAAGATCGCTTCATCTCCCGCTTGGGGGCAATCGTATCTGAGCTTTTCCCTGTCTGATATAAGAAGGTTGGTCTTTTCGTACTTTCCTTTGTATCCACGGTGAGAGACGGCTACTTTATACCCTCTTAGTGTTAGTAATTTAGCTAAGTATATAGTGAAAGGTGTCTTGCCACTTCCACCACTGACGATGTTTCCAACTGATATGGTCTTAATATCGGCCTTAAAACTGCTGAAGATTCCTGTTTGGTAAGCTTTCCTTCGCATGACTAAAATCAGTGAGAAGCTCAGAGAAAACGGGTAGAGCAGGTAGTTAATGATCGTTTTTCTGTATAATAATTTATCCCATCTCATAAAGTGTTTGAGTTAACTTTTGCTAAAGTTGCATTAAAGCAGATGCAGTGTCTACCCTTTTTATCGAAAGGTCGAAAGCAGCCACAAGAAAGCAATTTCTTCTTTGTCATCTCGACTGGAGAAAGAGTTACGGTAGTAAGTCTTTCGTAATGGAGAGATCTCAACACCGACCAGAGTATTAAAAAACATAATGTAGATTCCTTTACCAGCCACCGTGATGAGATGTCTCGACTACGCTCGACATGACAAAAGGGGAGGGTGCTTCGCTCGACATTACACATGGGTGATAATAAACCCCTCATTTGACCCGTTTTGTTTTTTTCAGGCTAATTAGTCAAATGAGGGGATTATGTAATTAAAACTCAACAGTTGGTGCAACTTGTGTTTCTTCTGGAGCTTCAAAGAATTGAGCTCTTTCCAGATTGAACATACCGGCAATCATATTATTCGGGAAGACAACTATAGTTCGATTATACTCTCCTACAGCTTCGTTGAATCTTCTTCTCTCTACAGCGATCCTGTTTTCTGTTCCGGCTAATTCATCCTGTAATCTGATAAAATTTTGATTAGCTTTTAGCTCAGGATAAGCTTCTGTCACCATTAAGAGTCGTTGCACAGCACCGGCTAAAGTATTTTGCGCTTCTTGAAATCTTTGGAATGCTTCCGGGTCATTTAGTAAATCTTCTGAAACTTCCATGATCCCACCGACTCTGGCTCGAGCTTCTGTGACGGCTCTAAAAGTCTCCTGTTCGTGAGCTGCATATCCTCTGACCGTTTCCACTAAATTTGGTATCAAATCAAAACGACGCATAAGCTGTGTCTGAACATCAGCCCATCCCTGATCAATATTAACCCTTAACTGTTGCATTCTATTATATCTGCCAATAAACAGACCGACAAATATTATGATGACAACTATGATGATCAAGAGTACTATAAGTAAGTTTTTCATCTTCGACCTCTCCTTTTACTTTATTGTTTATTAAGTTTCCCGACAAGAATATATCGGATCTAAAACTCAAAGCCCTTTCTGGCTTTAACCCCTTTTGGGTAGTAATGTTTTACTTCTTTCATTTCAGTAACCAGATCAGCTTTCTCGATAATTTGGGGATGAGCTGATCTACCGGTCATTATTATTTCTGACTGAGTTTTAATATCTAAGAGTTTTATTTGATCCCCCAGATCGATCAAACCCCAAGCTACAGCAACATTTATTTCATCAAGAACAATTAAGTTATACTGATTACTATTAATGGCTTCACGCGCTTTTGTCAGAGCTGCCTGTGCCTCATCAAAATCAATGACAGAAGGGTGCCCCGGTTCGATCAATTTATCAGTTCCAAACTGAAAGATATCTATCAATTCGATCTTTTCATAAAATCGAATCTCACCATAAGAGATATTCTTCTTCATAAACTGGATCAAACAGACCCTCTTCCCATAACCCAACATTCGCGCTATAGATCCCAAAGCAGCCGTGGTTTTACCTTTCCCATCACCAGTATATATCTGAACCATTGCATCCCCTTTTTTTCTTGGATTTAATCATCATCTTCTTATCTAAGCATATTGCAGCTGATAGAGATCATAGTAGAGATTTTTATTGGCAATAAGCTCGTTGTGATGTCCCTCTTCAACAATTTTACCTTTATGAAGAACGATAATTCTGTCAACATTTTGAATAGTAGAGATCCGGTGGGCAATAATGATCGAAGTTCTATCTTTCATGACTTTTTTCAAAGCGTCTTGGATCAGGATCTCAGTTTCTGTATCAATATTGGAAGTGGCTTCATCGAGAATGAATATTGCCGGATCATAGGCAAGCACTCGGGCAAAGGCAATAAGCTGTCTCTGTCCGACCGAGAAAGTGGCTCCTCTTTCCATCACGGGTTCATAATATCCGTGAGGTAAATGACTGATAAATCTATCAACATTTACATACTTACCAATGCGGATTATATCCTCATCGCTTAAATTCCTGTTATTCAAAACAATATTATCTTTAATAGTCCCAGAAAAGAGAAATACATCTTGCTGTACTATCCCGACATTATTACGTAAGTCATCAATAGAATACTCTTTGATGCTTTTACTATCCAGCAGAATTTCACCTCTTTGGAAGGGATACATTTCTCCTATCAGATTAATTATCGATGTTTTGCCGGAACCGGTATGACCAACCAGAGCGACCTTCTCCCCTGCTCTGACCTTGAAAGAGATATCTCGCAAGACAAAGCCATACTCTTCGTCATTAGCCCTTTGCTCTTCGCCCCTCGCCCCAAGGGGCTGATTATAAGTAAGCCAGACATTTTTGAATTCAATCTCACCCTTCAATTTCATTCCTGTTGTTTTTTCTTCCCGATATTCTTGGGGATCTTTTGCCATCAGATCAAATACTCTTTCTGCTCCGGACATAGCCGCCTGTAGAATATTGAACTTCTCACTGAGATGATTTACTGGTTCAAAGAATCTCTCCATATACCTGATAAAAGCCATTAACATTCCTAAAGTAAGAGCATTTCTAAGGATCTGACCTCCACCATACCAGAGAATAATGGCAATAGCAATATGTCTGGAAATGCTGATCAATGGTCTGAAGATAGCGAAGAGTTTTAACTGTGCCATCGAAGCTTCGTAATACTTCTGATTGATCCTCGCAAATTGACGGCATTTATTAGAAAATTGATTAAAAAGCTGAATTACTTTTATACCGGAAATATCTTCTGCCAGGGCAGCATTGAGCATAGCTACTCTTTTCCTTACCTCCCGATAAATGATCCGTGTTTTATCCTTAAAATATCGTACCAGTATATAAACAAAGGGAACAATGGTAAAACTCACTAATGCCATTCTCCAGTTCAGAACCAACATCATGATGACAATTCCGATCAGAATGAGGATATCCTGTAGCATATTAACAAGTCCCTCACTGAGCAACTCATCTAAAGCTCTGATATCGGTCGTCACTCTCGTAACTAATCTCCCGACCGGATTTTTATCGAAAAAGGATAACGGCATCTTTTCCAGATGCACAAAGGCGTCCTGGCGCAGATCAAACATGGCTCTTTGAGCGGCATAATGTGTAATATAGACCTGATAGTAATGAAAGATCAATCTTAAAATTATCAAAATAAAGAAGATCATACCCAGGATATAGAGATAATTTTTTGATCCCTGCCGTAAGATACTGATCTCATCTCTCTCTAATTGGTCTAAGACAACTTGAGATACTGCCAGGTTTTCCTTGGAAAGAACATAATAAGGACTGTTTTCTAATATTGTACTGTTCTCCTGAGTATTGGGAATAAGAAAATAATTGTCGGTAGCAAACTGTCCCCGCTCTTCGAGATGTGTAAGTTCGGTTCGGTCAAAGAATATTCTCTGATCTGAGCTGAACACAATATAATGATGAGCGTCATAAGAATGAATATCAAATTTCACAGTTCCATATCTATTGGTAAAATCATTGAATTCCTCCTGATTATCAAAGAATATGACATTTTTAGAGGGCACAATATGCTCATCAACTGCAGTTTTGATGATCAGGGGGAGTGCTAATTCAGCAGCAGTGATCATAAATAGCAGAAGGAAGGAGATAGCAACATATAGCCGATATGGTTTCAGATATCTGATAAGTTTAGTGATCAACTTTCCGTCGTATATTTTCGTCTGCAGGGTATCAGCAGTTAACTCAAAATGTTCTTCGTTCATACTCTCTCTTCGATCCTCTCTTTTATCTTTTGCTTCTGATAGAGATCCCAGTAAATTCCTTTCTTTTTCAGCAGTTCATAATGAGTTCCCCTCTCAACGATCTTCTTTTCATCCAGAACAATGATCTTGTCCGCATGACGTAGTGAAGAGATACGATGAGCAATAATTATTGTAGTTCGCTCTTTTCGTAACTCTATGAGACGAGTTAGCAGGTTCTTCTCTGTCTTGGTATCAACTGCCGAAAGTGAATCGTCAAGGATCAGGATATGGGGATTTGCCAATATTGCTCTGGCTATCGCTATGCGTTGCTTTTGCCCTCCGGATAGAGTTACCCCTCTTTCTCCTATTACAGTATCAAACCCTTTTTCCAACTCCAATATTTCATCATATATCTGAGCTATTTTGGCAGCATCCTCTACCTCTTCTCTCTGCTCTTCGCCCTTAGCCCTTAGCTCTTCGCTCTTAGCCCTTAGCTCTTCGCCCTTAGCCCTTAGCTCTTCGCCCTTCCCGAATAGAATGTTATTCGCTATGGAATCAGAGAAGAGAAAGATATCCTGAGGTACCACCACAATATTTTTACGCAATACTTCCAACGGTATGGAGTAAATTTCATGGTCATCAATAAATATTGTATTATGTGGTGGGTTATAAATTCTGGTCAGGAGATCCACTAAGGTAGATTTCCCGCATCCCGTTCTACCTACAATAGCTAAGGTATTATACGCCGGGAGTTTAAATGAGATATCATCCAATACCAACTCCAGAGGTCTTACCTCTGGCAAACTCAATCCCTCGCTCCCTGTCACCCTGAGTGCCTCGACTCTTTTGTCGAGGTGTATCGAAGGGGTGGAAGTATCCAACCGAATGTGTGTATTCTTCCATCTGTGTCTATCAGATCGTTGTAAGATTCACCTGATGTTGCCGGAGTTGCAACTTCGTGCGCTTCAAGCGTGGTATGGTCTAAGATGACTTG
>JAHYIR010000022.1 GCA_019429305.1 Candidatus Cloacimonadota bacterium | reverse complement strand
AGTATAAAGAGCATTAGTTCCAATTGCTGTATTAAATTCCCCACTAGTATTAAAAAATAGTGCCTTAAATCCATTGGCAGTATTATAATTACCGGAACTGTTCCAGTATAATGATTGGCTTCCCATTGCTGAGTTATAACTTCCAGTATAATTCATTGCCATAGCTTGATAACCCAAAACCGAGTTCTCGTTACAACCTCCTGCAGCAGAGCCACTTAAAGACCAAGTACCAACAGCAGTATTTCCCAATCCCGTCTCATTACCCAAGATTGTGCTATGTCCAATGCCGACATTATAATTACCGGTAGTATTTGTTCTTAGGGCACCACCACCAACAGCCAGATTATAGTCACCTTCAGTATTATTATGCAATGAATAATTACCTAAAGCGGTATTATTGCTACCAGTAGTGTTTGTAAATAGTGCTTTCCATCCGAAGGCATCATTGTCATTAGCTGTTGAACTGTATAGTGCCTGAAATCCGACTGCCGTATTTCTATACCCGATATTGTTGTAATATAATGCTTCGCCTCCGACGGCAGTATTTTCATACCCTGTTGTATTGGATGTTAAAGCATAATAACCCAGGGCAGTATTATCATTTGCTGTTGAATTTAATGATAATGCCTCTACACCGTATGCCGTATTTCTATTACCCGTAGTATTTCCTTGTAAAGCTCTGTATCCGGACGCTGTGTTAAAATTACCTGTAGAGTTCGAGTAAAGCACGTCCACGCCATTAGCAGTATTGAAAACACCTTCCGTGTTGGAATATAGACTTCTATGTCCAATTGCTGTATTCTCATAACCAGAAGTATTGGAGTGAAGTGATTTATAGCCAATTGCTGTGTTTAATCCTCCAACTGTTTGCGAATATAATGCCTGATGACCGATCGCGACATTTCTATCACCCGATGTAGTATTGGAGTGAAGTGCTTGATAACCGATAACCACATTACTTTCTAAACCACCACCACCTCTACCTATTGTATGTGAATTTATCATAGCATCACCACCACTTACATGTAATAATTCTGTAGGGGTTGTAGTCCCAATACCGACATAACCTGTTCTACCTATGGCTCCTGTTATGTCAGTATCTCCACTCCAAGTAGGATCAGTTTCTGCTATTGTTGTGGGTTCTTGCCAGGTAGCAACCCCAGTTGCATCAGAAGTTAGAACCTTACCAAGACCGGGAAAACCACCCCTAATTCTGATATTACCGTCAATATCCAGTTTCTGAGTAGGGTTTATGGCTCCTATACCTACATTACCAACATAGTTGATAAGTAATCGAGTTTGTTCTACATAATCATCATAGAAGAAAAACCCATCATATAAAACAGGCATATCAGGTGGTCTATTCTGACCGATGAGCCATTTAAGATAAGGAGTTTCGAACGACATGCTCACCGGTAGATCTTCTTGATTGGATATTTTTTGATACTCTTCAGCACCACTACCAATAATATGCAAAGGATATGCAGGTGTCGGTGTCCCTATCCCTACATTTCCGGTTCTACCAATATCTCCACTAATATTGGTTTCTCCTTCCCACGTTGGGTCTTCTTCTACAGAGTGTAGAGAGTAAGCTGTACTTACAATTCTGATGCGAGGAGTCATCTCAGCATCTGCACTGATCTTTACACCTAACCAGCGAGCTTCTGCTGCGAAATATGATTCATCAAGGGGGTTTAATTCACCCAGATTCAATTGAAACAATCCGTTAAAGATTGTGACTTCTCGATCTTCTGTCCAAATCGCAGAGCCACCTACAGCAACATCATAGACATTAAATCTGATCGATAGAATGTCATTTACCGGTTCACCCATACTGTCAGTTAATCTCCCTTGGAACGAGATCAGATCGGGAATTGTTCCAGTTCTGCTTTCCTCACGGGCTGAGAACTGACTGTATAACATAAAACCACTAAATAGAATGATTGTGATAAATATATACTTCTTCATAATAACCTCCTCTGTTTATGAAGTTGTAAGGTAAATTGATTATGATCTGTTAGATTATAAACTAAATTGATGTGATTTTGAATATAGCTAGTGAATAACGGTTCAAATATCGTTGAACTGGCAGTAAAATAGTAGTTTTTTTGAGACTTGAAACCAGAAAAAAAAGCTAATTGCGATTCATCATCAGACGTATTAACCTCTTTTTTTTGAGGTCTGGCATTCTTTTCAATGCTAAGAAAATTTTTTTACAGTAGATGAATGCGCATGGCACACTGTTGATTTTTTCTAACAAACTTCATTTACAGACTCCCCTTGAGATGTGAGCAGAGTTATAAAAAGAAATCAATTAAAAGCTCACAACTCAATTGACTGAAAATTAAACCCCGAAATAGAGAAACTACTCAATGCAAGTTTATTATATATAAAATTATGGTTATATTGTCAATATAAATTTTAATTATGAATTAGAAAATGATTTGAAGTAGTTATTTAGAATCAAGTTCTTTTGTAAGATAGCACGAAAGAGTCTCCAGCAAGTTATTAAGAATACGGGAGTTATTTTATTCTTGTTAAACTACCATTTTTCTACTCAAATAAATGGTTTTCGAAGTTTTTATTGACTCTTGGTCGGTGACTCATAAAATATCCAAGTTATAATGAAAAAGCCAAACACGGAGTTTTTATGATCCATAACATATTAAAGGACAGGAGAGTAATTCTCGCTTCCAAATCACCCAGAAGGCAGCAAATTTTTGGGCAATTGGGTTTAAAAGTTCTCTATATGCCAGCCGAGATAGATGAAAATATCAAGACAACTAATCCAAGAAAATATGTGATCAGTTTGGCTAAGCAAAAGGCAACTCATGTAGCAAAAGCAATGGACCCGGAATGTGTTGTTGTTGCTGCTGACACAGTGGTCTATCTGAACGGTGAAATACTCAACAAACCGGAAGACGATTTTCAAGCAGCCCATTTTCTCTCTCTCCTCTCCGGACAGCCCCATTTTGTCTATACCGGACTATGTGTCTGTTATCACGGTCGGAGCTATACCGATTATGCCCGCACAGCGGTAACTTTTAAAGAATTAACTGCTACAGAGATAAGTGACTATATAGAAACAGGTGAACCGACAGATAAAGCGGGAGCTTATGGAATACAAGGTTATGGGAGCCAGTTTATAACCCGTGTTGTGGGGTGCTATTTTAATGTGATGGGTTTTCCGGTAGCCAACTTTTATGAACTGTTAAAGAATAAAGTATTTAGGAACGAGGGGTAATATGACTCTTTTTTATAATGCACTCTTTTATTCACTAAAGGAGAGACATGAGACCTTTAGTGCGTTATTGGTTGATGAAAATGGTGTAATAGTCGAGACATTTCAGAAATTACCAAACAACTTTCAAGGTAATAAGATTGACTTAAACGGCACTTTTGTCTATCCCGGTTTTGTAGATACTCATACCCATTCTTTTGAAGGGGGGCTCTATTCCAGGGCAGCTGATTTAGGAAACTGCCGGTGTCTGGAAGATGTATATAAGTTGTTGCAAGAGAGAGAACCCATCGACGGAATATTTGTCGGTTACAACTTTGATGAAAATCTTATCAGCGAGAAAAGATTTCCGGCTCCAGAAGAGTTGGATAGAATATTTCCTAATGCTCCTTGTCTGATACGGCGTATAGATGGTCATTCAGTCCAGATCAACAGTAAAGCAAAAAAGGAAATTGAACAATGGGGAAAAATTCCCCTGCCTGAAGTTGAAGTTTACAGAGGTGATTGGAACGATCATATCAGTCGCTGGTTTCACAGAAATATTTCTCAAGAAGAGATAATATCTGCCTATCAGAGAGCAGCAGAATTAGCAATTTTAGCAGGTCATACAACAGTTCATACTATGGTTGGAGATGCTAAAGATGATCCACTACATTATAAATTACTTCAAGAATCAAAAAAGAAGTTTTCCATTGAGTTTGTACTTTATCCTCAGATCTTTAATATACAGAAAGCGTTAGAACTCGGTGCACCAAGAGTGGGTGGTTGTATCTTGGCTGACGGTTCTTTTGGCTCTGGCACGGCAGCTTTATCAGAACCGTACATCAATGATCCACAAAACAGAGGAATATTGTATAAGAGTTCTCAGGAATGGGAAAAGTTTATTCTGGAAGCACACGAAAATGGTCTGCAGGTAGCGATCCATTGTATAGGAGATGCAGCAATAAAGCAGATCCTATCGCTTTATGCCCAAGCACAGCAGCAAAATCCCAAGAATATTCATCATCAGATTATTCACTCAGAGTTGATAACAGATGATCGAGTTATCGATATGATGAAGGAGTATCACGTAGCTGCTGTAATGCAACCTGTATTTGATTTGCTCTGGGGTGGTGAAGATAAATTGTATGCTCATGTTATTGGAAAGGATAGAGCATTACAATGTAATAGATTTCGTTCGTTACTTGCTAAAAATGTTCTCGTTACTGGGGGTTCTGATTGGTATGTAACTGAGATGAATGCTTTGAAGGGTATCTATGGTGCCGTCAATCATCATAATACTACCGAGAGAATTGATCCGTTCGCAGCTCTGTCTCTTTATACGATCAATGCAGCCCGCTTAATTAACGAAGATGAAAACGTAGGTATGCTAACTCCAGGAAGGAAAGCAGATTTAGTCTGTTTAGACCGCGATCTATTACAAAATGATGATATCCTATCCATAAAAATCACAAGAGTTGTCAAAGCCGGCAAGATTATTCATTAAGATAAAAACGAGAACTATCAATGGCACAAGTGATTCATTTTGATAGAGATGAAGCTCTTGATCTGATAAAAATTGAATACAATCTGCATCCCGCTGCAGAATTGATTGATTATTATAAGCTCTTCTATCAGGCATTGTATGGTCCCGGACATCTAATTACGAACGAATCTGAAGCGTATAGCTATTTACATGAAGAATTATTGCAATTTCAAGGTAATCAAGAACCATATGTTCAAGATCTCTCTCTTTCCGGTAATGACTTCTGCCGGGTAAATCTGCAGGTGATCTTAGATAAAATGATCAGTGAGATAGATTATTTTGATCTATTCTTACAGAGTGCTCGAGACCAGACAAGTACAGATGGATATAATAAATATTGGTATGAAATCGAGAAATTAATTAAAGAAATAGGTGTTCTTGGGAAGGTTTTTGAAGAACAAGAAAAGATACTAAAAAGTTGTTTAGACAGTGCAGTGGTCTATTCTCCCAGACATAGTGATATTTTTAGGCAGAATTATAATCCTCATTATAGATTAATCAGGAAAATATTCTTAACTGATATACTCTTAAAATGAAAGGAACCGAACAGTGTCCGGCTCCTTTCTTACGTTAGAGGTATCGTAAGCAAAAATTATCTTTCTAACAACTATTAAGCATATTCTTCGCAATGCCAGATTCCACCCTCAACTTTCTTCAAGCTGCAATTCTCATTATGAATACAATAAGGGCACAATCCGGGATTAGCTTCCACAGCAGCATCAGCCATAGCTTCCATCTTAGCTTCTACCTTGCTCTCAGCTGCTATTGGAGCAACCTCTTCATTTTCATAATCTTCACAGTTCCAGATGGCTGCTTCAGTATTATTACTTAAGCTACAACTCTCAGCGCGAACACAATCGGCACATAAACCAGTTCTCTGATTGTTCTTAGAATGAAGTTCTACCTTCATTTCTTCTTGAATACTCTTTTTTAATTCTTCTTTATATTGATGTTTGAGTGACATGTTAACCTCCCATGTTTCTTTTATTCTCACCCCACATATATTGCATACTTCGTGCCAAAGAAAAAAAAGGTGGTAATATCTGTTATTCTAATAGCGTTATCTATTGATATTAAATGAGATACGAGATAGTTGATCTTAACTTGCTGCCTGAAAATTTCTCATAAAAAACCATAAAAAAATGGGGAAAAACTATACTGCTGGGGAATTATTCCCCAGTTTTTAGATGTTTTACATACTCTCTATATCCTGATAAATCTGAAGTGTAGGGGCAATTGACTTCGTCGAGCTCGGAAGCAGCCACGAAGAAGTGATTTCCTCGGTTCACGAATTGCCCTATTAAAGATGTTTTCTTGATTTGATAGTTTTTATCTCTCTTATACCCCTAGGTAGCACACGAGTCGGCTAGGGCCGACTCGTGTGCTACCTATTAGTATCAGAATAATAAAGTTGAAAATTCTGTAGGAAATGCGTCAATTCTTGTGGATATAATAAAAAACAGATTAATATACTTCGATAGAAGATCAGCAATGGTGATGAGGATGAATTTTTATTCTTCGTCTTTATCCGGTAGTTTTGAACGGAGCGTTTTTCGGTCTATGCCGAGTATTTGGGCTGCTTTACTTTTATTGCCTTCAACAGAGGCAAGGACATTACGGATATATTCCGCTTCCATATCTTTGAGAGATTTTGTATAATCTTTATCAACTTGAATGCAATATCTCATCGCTTCGGGTAGATCGGGGACATCAATAGTCGGATGATCGATCATAATAACCAAACGATGGGCAAAATTTTCCAATTCTCTAACATTTCCGGGCCATGAGTAATTCTTTAAGGCAAGGAAGGCGTTTTCAGTCAATGTAGGTGTTTTTTTCCCGATCTCTTTAGCATATTTCTCTAAAAAGTATTTAGTAAGTATTATCACATCGTCATTTCTTTCACGGAGAGGTGGTAAATCAATAGTGATCACATTGAGTCGATAAAACAGGTCTTCCCGAAAGTGACCTTGATCTACCAGTTTAGCCAGATTTTTATTAGTAGCAGCAATGATGCGGACATCAACTTTACGAGATTGCTTAGCTCCGATCATAGATACCTGTTTATCCTGTAAAACTCTGAGGAGCTTGACTTGCATAGAGAGTGATGTTTCACTGATCTCATCGAGGAAGATAGTGCCGCCATCAGCAATGATAAAGAATCCAGCTCTTGTTTCGTGAGCACCAGTGAAGGCACCCTTCATAAAACCAAATAGTTCGCTTTCCAAGAGATTTTCAGGAATAGCACCACAATTGACGGCAACAAATGGGGCCGCGGAACGGGGGCTATGATAATGGATTGCCCGTGCCACGAGTTCTTTACCGGTGCCACTCTCGCCAGTTATTAGGACAGTAGCGTAGATGGCAGTAGACCGTTCAATAGCATGAAATACCGTGTTCATTGATTGTGAGTTACCGATTAATCCATAACTCTGGTAAGTGTCGGGGATTTGAGTTACCTCAGTTAAACTTTCGGTTCTGATCTTTTCGACTACTTCGTCTATAGCTTTGTAGAGTTCTTCATCAGTGAAAGGTTTTATCAAATATTCCTCAGCACCAGACTTTACAGCTTCTACAGCACCGTCAATGGTAGGGTATCCTGTAATCATTACAACTTTCAATTGCTTATAATTCTCATTGATGTGTCTGATAAGTTCCAAACCACTAACTTTAGGCATTTTGAAGTCGGTGATCACCAGATCAATATCGGTCTTTTCCAAGACTGATAAAGCGTCGGCAACATTAGTAGCAGTAAAAACAGAGAAATCACGTTTCTTTAATTTTCTACTGATCATCTCCAATGAATCAATAGAATCATCAACAACGAGAATGGTTAACCTATTATCAGTCATAATCTATGAATCCTTTTATAATTGGGAGTCCGTAATAAGCAATCTTTCCTCACCGGTTATTTGTTCTTTAAGTTGCCGTATATAGGAAGCTTAATTTCAAAGATACTACCTTTTCCGAGCTTACTATTAACGTTGATCTGACCATTGTGGGCAGAGATGATCCCGTGAACAACAGAAAGCCCCAAGCCGGTTCCCTGATCAATGTCTTTAGTCGTAAAGAAGGGAATGAATATCTTTTGCTGGATCTCTTCATTGATTCCTGTTCCGGTATCTTCAACGGAAAATGAGATGGAATTATCAGGATTGTTTTTCGTTGCCAGAATTAGTTTACCGCCTTTGGGCATAGCATGAATAGAATTAACGATTAGATTTACCAATACCTGATGGATCTGATTGGGGTCGGCATCTATTTCCGGCAGATCTTTTTCCAAATTTCTAATAATCTCGATACCCGATTTCTGGCATCGGCTCTCCAAAAAATAAAGACCCTCATCAATAACCTGATTGAGATTAACTTTACCCTTTTTTGGTGGCATCTGTCTGGAAAATAGCATTAGTTTGCGTACTATTTCACGACTATGAAGAGTCGCATTGATTATCTTTTTTGCATCTTCGATCGCTTCAGAAGGAATGTTTTCACCCTTTTCGATAAGTTGAGCAAAACCGAGGATAGTAGCCAAGGGTTCATTGATCTCATGAGCTATACCGGCAGAGAGTTGTCCAATGGTTGCTAATCTATCTGCATGACGGAGTTGTTCCTGTAACTTCGTATTTAGTTCTTCAACCTGTTTTCGTTCAATAATGAGAGCGATCTGTTTGGAAACAGTCTCTAACAAGTTTTCTTCCTCTTGGAGAAAGACCTGACCGTATTTCGGAATGTCTCTTTCACGATAAAAGACTTCTAAAAATCCACGCTGTTCATATTTATAGGCAATCCGGGCTGATAATTTAATTTTGCTCTCCCGGAAGTTTTTACTCTTATAATATTCATCATCTACGTAGATACGGGCAAAGGCAATTTCCGGATATTGCATAGCAGAGGGGAGTATATCGGCAATTTGTTGCAATACTTGATTGATGGTAAGGTTAGGTTTATTAGCAATTTGTGTGATCTGATAAAGACAAAGTAATTCTTTTACTCTTTCTTTGAGTGCATCTTGAGCGTATTGATGAGAGAAACCTTCAGATAATACTTGAATTAATTTAGAGAAGAAGTTAATGTTAGGGCGGTCAAAGGCATTTCTCTTGAAAGCTCTCATAACAAGGATAGCGAAGTTTTTCGCATCTATCAAGAAGGGGATGATATAGTAGGATTGAAAATTTTCAGTGGTAGTTTTTTGTGATCCATTAATATCTATATCATTGATAAAGAAACAGATCCCTTCCTCGGTTACAATATTCTGTAAAGCAATAGGTTGAGATTTCTTCCTGTTTTTGATAATTTCCTGATTAAAAAAGCTTTCAATCCATGAGGAAAATTCTTTTTTGAAGTTGAGATCCAACAACTCTCTGCGATTATAGTGTTGAAAAGGGAAATCGGTTTTTCTTTGTTTTTTTACCGAGATAACATCAACTGGTAAATATTCGAACACATTTAGTTTTTCTTGATCACCCAAATAGATAACAACTGAATTAGCTTTAGAAAATTCATCAAAAATAGCAGCTATACCTTTGATAAACTCAAGTTTCTTAAAATCACCACTGGCACAGCGTAAAATCCTGTTGGAAATTTCACATATTCTTTTTAGCATAAGTAGTCTTTCAAAAAGTGGTGCCGTTCATTTGAACGGCACCATATTTTAAGATTATAGAACACCATGATCAAGCATAGCTGAGGCAACTTTCATAAATCCGGCAATATTACCACCTTTGACGTAATTAACAAAGTCTCCCTCTTTACCATACTCTACACATTGGTTATGAATAGAACACATAATACCGTGCAATTTCTCATCAACTTCTTCACGACTCCAATTTAGACGCATACTGTTTTGTGTCATTTCCAGAGCCGAAGTAGCAACACCACCGGCATTAGCTGCCTTGCCCGGACCGTAGAGGAGCTTGTTTTCTATGAAAATCTTAACACCTTCTGGTACGGTTGGCATGTTAGCACCTTCAGAAACGCATTTACATCCGTTCTTAACCAGCTCAGCAGCTTCTTGTTCATTGATCTCATTCTGAGTTGCACACGGTAGAGCAACATCACATTTAATACCCCAAGGACGTTTACCTTGATGATATTCGACTTTGAACTCGTCGGCATACTCTTTAACTCTACCACGACGAATATTTTTCAGTTCCATCAGATATTCCCATTTCTCACCTTTGATTCCATCAGGATCATAAACAAACCCGTCAGAATCAGAAATAGTAACAACCTTACCACCTAACATATTGACTTTTTCTATGGCAAACTGAGAAACATTACCAGAACCTGAAACAACTACGGTCTTTCCTTCTATGCTATCATTACGGGTTTTTAGCATCTCTTCGGCAAAGTAAACGGTACCATAACCTGTTGCTTCTGGACGAATTAAACTACCACCCCAATTGAGTGCTTTACCTGTAAAGACACCGGTAAATTCATTCTTGATCTTTTTATACATACCGAACATATAACCAATCTCTCGCTTACCGACACCAATGTCACCAGCAGGTACATCTGTATCAGGACCAAGGTGACGGAACAGTTCCAGCATGAAGGACTGACAGAACCGCATTACTTCACCATCAGATCTACCACGGGGATTAAAATCAGATCCGCCTTTTCCACCCCCGATAGGTAGTGTAGTGAGGCTATTTTTAAAAATTTGTTCAAATCCGAGAAACTTAAGGATAGAAAGGTTCACACTCGGATGAAAACGAAGACCACCCTTGTAGGGACCAATAGCGCTGTTGAATTCAACCCGATACCCACGGTTAACTTCAATTTCGCCATTATCAGCAACCCAAGGAACACGAAACATGATTACTCTTTCCGGTTCAACAATCCGCTCCAGAATATTAGCCTGCTGAAATTGCGGATTAGCTGTATAAACAGGCCAGATGCTTTCGATTACTTCGGCAACAGATTGAATAAACTCCGGTTCATTAGGATTCCTTGCCTTAACTTTGTACATAAATTCTTGTAAATTCATTCAAATACCTCCAACGTTTTTTTTGCTTACGATCTATACTAATGTACTTAGTATGCTCAATCACTTGTTTACCAGGCAAATGACCGTTAAAATTTTTATTTCTTACCACCTCCTTGAGGTTTAAAAATTATAGCAGCTCCTTTTCTGCCGTCTATTTTGGTCAGAAAAGGATTATTACTTCGCAGATGGATAAAATGATCTGTTTTTTGATGTATTTTTTGTTTATTCAGCCATATCCAGTTGATACTGTTTTCACTGTAAGGGATAGTAAAATAACCTACATTCATAGCAAACACGTTTTGAAAGAAATGGCTACCCTGTGAAGCTTCAACAATAAAATTCTTTAACCCGACTTCCACAATTACCTTAGCTCGATTGATCTGAGCCCATTTTACCGGAATACCGAGAAAACGATCACTGGAACCCCACCTACCGGGTCCAATGAGGATATAATAGCGATTCTCTTTCCGTAATGTTTCATTTAGAAACTCAATCTCATCTCTCATTTGTAACGTTTTACTGTTATCAAAAAGATCGGGGACTAAATAAATCAAGTCATGGATCCCGTCAATAACTCCGTTTCCTAATGCACAGGATGAAAATAACAGTGATTCCTTTTTGTCAATAGAATTCAGATCAATACTTAATCTCTCTTTACTGACGTTGAGAGGTCTGATTTGCAGGAGATAGAATGCAGGTAGTTGTTTTTCATCTTCGTCTGATGGATCTTCTTCCAGATTAACCGCGAACTCGATTTCTACCGGGATACCCATAGCTTTCTCACCAATTTGCAGGATCAAATTTAGAATATCAGAAAGGGGGATAAGATTAAAATGAGTAATAGATCGGAAGGTTATTACTCGGGGACCTTTGACAAAGGTTCCTTCAAGGAAGGCGTTATTCTCATAATCCCAAATGGAAGTAACATTGATCAGAGGTCCCTCTTTTTCATTATTTTCGATTTTCTTTTTAACCAAAGATTCTTCTTCTCCCTTCACCAGATCGAGTTCGTTTGACTGCAAGTTGATAGCGTAAAAATGACTCTGACTATATTCGACAACCCGGAAAGGTGGCATAAACTCAATACGAGGGTAACGAGGACAGAAAGAATAGCTCTTCTCTCTATCTACTACAGATTTACCCAAACCGACAGCTAAGGAAACAATACCGTCATTATGCTTCATGTAAGAAGTCGGATAATAATTATATGATTGAGCTACACCCGAGAAATGTGGATAATAGTAAGAGTTATATTGTTTCCCGACAACAGTCTGGAGAATGACAGCCATTTTCTCTTCTTCTATCTTAAAATTAATCCCTTCTATATAGTTGCGAGTATTCTTGAGATATATCGATGCAAAAATGAGCTTAATGGCATTACAAAGCCGTAGTAAGCGGATTTCATCATCAGGATGGTTATTGGGTAACATAAAAGTACGATACACACCGGCAAATGGTTGGGATTGTGAATCTTCCAAGAGACCGGAAGAACGAACAGCTATTGGTTTTCTAATGATATTTAGATATATCCTTAATCTGGACATTAATTCATCAGAAAGCTGAGCTTCGACAAACATTCGGTCAATTTCATAGTCGCTGTATTTTGTAAAATCGAGATTGAGTTTATTCCGTTCGATAAAAGAGTCAAATTCATCTGTGCAGATAATTGCTGTACATGGTAATTTGATATGAATATCCGGAAAATAGTCATCAAATTCCATTGTTTCCATTAACGCATTTAGAAATGCCAAACCTCTTCCTTTACCACCCAATGAGCCCTCAGAAAGACGAACTATCTGCTTTTCATCTGTCAAACTGTCTTCGTTAAAACTGACAATCTTACCACGGTTCTTCTGTCTATTGACATACTGGAAAACAGCTATTAAATAATCTCGCAGGTTTTTAATATCGGGAAAATCTTCGATCTTCTTTGGTGCGATCACTCTGGCTACCTGAAATTCACCATGAGCTATCAACCAAGCTGAGAAATGATTCAAATCTGAATGAAACTTGAGAGAATCGTCACTAATAGTCTTGAGTTTCTGCTCAAACTCACGCATTGATGCTGCCGTATCAATGATTTTGCCTGTTTGATCACGAAAGACAAAGTCTCCGAACCCTTGGCTCGTGTGTAGGAAGTTTCTAAAATCGCGCCAGAAAGCTGAAGAACCTTCATAAAGATAATAAATACTATCGTCTAAAGCATCTCTTATGATGCTCTGATCTGAAGAATGAAGCATTAAAGAGGTTCTTTGGTCATTTTCCCTGATCTTCTTAAAGAGTTTTAGACCATTTATTTTATAACAGAGATGCGGTTTTTTCTCAACAATAGAGTTTTCTGCCGAGATAACACAGGTTATGTAATTCTTAAATTCATCATATATTTTTAGTGCTTCTTCCAAAGAGTGAACAAGGATAACTTTTGGCCGTGCTCTCATTCTGAGCCGTTTGTTTATATCATTTAGCTCTTCTTTGATAAGTCGTTGTGTCTGTCGAACAAGTTCGTAATAGATTAAGGGAAGAAATTTAGAATAGTACTTAATAGATTTTTCATAGAGAAGAATGACTCGAGTTAAACCGACTTCCGTATCATGTTTTAAGTTTCTTTTATCTTCTGTAAGCTTAACCATAGTAAGGAAAATTTTTGCATCTCCTTCCCAGCAAAAGATGCCATCAAATAGTTCTCCGTATTCTGAATTTTGTTCAAAGTAGAGAGGATTGACTGTTTGGTTGAGCAAGAGAAGAATGGGCAATTCCTTATCGAGAGCTTTTATCTCTCTTGCTAGATCAACTGATGAAATCCTTCCGACATTTTCCAGTGTGATCACAAGGTCGAATTTTTGCTCTTGAACTAATTTTATAGCTTCTTCCGCCGAAGGGGTGGTTACTATTTTGGGATACAATGATAGATCAAGTTGTTGATATTCACCGAAGAGTTTATCGGAAAGGTGTCCGTCCTGTTCGAGAATGAAAGCATCATAGAAAGTAGACACTAAGAGGATGTCTCTGATTCTATACTGCATCAGATTATGAAAAGTATCTTCACCATATTTGAGTTTGTTATAGTAATGGATAAGGTCCTTGGTTTCAAACTTTTTCATAATCTAAGCAAACCTACTATTTTTCGATCAGGGCAATTCCTTTCTTGCCATCCATTTTGATGATTAAAGGGCGATTGGTTCTTACATGTATGAAGAAATCTGTTCTGGTTATCTCTTTCTGATCTTTTAGCCATTCCCAATCGATGAAATCGGTGGATGAGACAAAAGGTATTGTGAAGTATCCAACTTGCATGGCAACTATATTATGAAAGAAGTGAGTACCTTGAGAAGCTTCTATCAAAAAATCTTCCAGACCTGTTTCAACAATAACTTTTGCTTTGTTTATCTGAGCCCATCGGACAGGAATACCTAAAAACCGGTCTCTTGAACCCCATCTGCCTGGACCTATGAGAACATACTCACGATCTTCCTTCCTCATTTCATTATTCAACTGCTCAATTTCTTCCTGCATTTTGACGGTTTGTGTCTTATCGAATTTTGAATGATCAAGGAAAACTACATCATATATATTATCTATGATACCATTACCCATCCCTTTTTCAGTATACAAGAATAACTTTGATTTATCGATCTTTGAAGTATCGATATTGTAGCTCTCTATAGCAATTGATAAGGGCCTTATCTGCAAGATGTAAAAAGTTGGGAAGATCCCCTTGGAGGGGTTATTGTCCAGATTAACGGCAAATTCGATTTCAACCGGGGTACCGAGTGCAATTTCTCCGATTTCCAGAATCTGTTGTAAGATCTCCGCTAACGGGAAATGATTATATTTAAGTATACCCGGGAAAGTTAAGACTCTGATGCCGGGAGTTGTTAACGAATCTACAAAACGGTTATTTTGATAGTCCCATACAGTAGCAAGATTTGTTAAGGCACCCTCTTTTTCTGCTGTTTTTAGATCCAACTTGACCAGAGTTGCATCATCACCCTCTTTAAGATCGAAATTGTTCTTTTGCAGACTCAAAGCATAAAAATCTTTCTGAGAACTTTTTATACGATCATCCGGTTGCAATGGTTCCAGTTTAGGGTATTTTGGACAAAAACGATAGTTCTCTTTACCTTCGACGATTGACTTGCCTAACCCCAAAGCAATTGCAGCTATCCCATCGGAATTTTCCATATAAGAAGTAGGGTAGAAGTTGTATGATTGAGCTGCTCCAGAGATATGCGGATAGTAGTGGGTATTATTAAAATTACTTCCTACAATTTCCTGTATGATAACAGCCATCTTTTCTTCTTCGGTTTTATAGTTTAATCCCTCAATGTAACCACGGGCATTTTTGAGATATACCGAAGAAAATACCAATTTGATGGCATCTGTAAGTTGCCTAAGTCTTACTTTCTTGTCTGGATTGTTATTAGGGAGCATATAGGTTCGATACACACCAGCAAAAGGTTGAGATTGTGAGTCTTCTAAAAGTCCGGAAGAACGAACAGCTATCGGATAGTATATCTTATCTAAATATACTTCTAAACGAGCAATTAGTTCGGAACTTAATTCGCCTTTGAGAAAAAATTCATCAATTTCTCTGTCTGATAAGTTTGCTATTGATTCGTCAAAATTCAGGTTTTCCAGAAAAGTATCAAATTCATTAGTACCAATGATAGCAGTACTCGGTAGTGAAATCCTGACTTCGGGAAATTTCTTGTCGAATTCCATGGTAACTAACAATGCATTAAGAAAAGCCAAACCTCGCCCTTTACCACCCAAAGAACCTTCAGTTAAACGGATAATCTGATCGATTTCAGTTAGACTGGCGATATCAAAATTAATTATCTTTCCTCGGCACTTATCACGTCTAACTTCCTCGAATATCTGTGATAGAAAAGATCTCAAATCATCTACAGAGGAAAAATCGGTAACTTTCATTGGTCGTATCTTTTTTGCTAAAACAACCTCTCCATGAGCTACAAGCCAGTTGGAAAAGTGATTACTATTACTATGATAGAGTAAAGATTCGTCTGGCAGTGTTTTAAGTATTTGTTCTATCTCATTCAAAGTAGTAACTCGAGCGATCTCCCGATTACTAGTGTCTCTAAAGATTAGATCTCCAAAACCGAGATTCTTGATAATAAATTCGCGGAGACTGTGGAGCAGCTTTTTTGAATTTTTATCAATAAAATATACCCCTAACTCTTTTGCTTTTAGGGCATTTTCTGTTTCAGAAGATTGTAAGATGATCGGGATATCTTGTTGATCTTCTGTTATTGTCTTAATTAACTTTATGCCTGCTTCATCATCAATCTTTCCTTGATGGGAATATTTGATATCAGAGATAACACACACCATATATTCCTTGTATTTTTCATAAAGCTCAATTGCATCTTCATAATTGTGTACAAGAAGGACTTTCGGACGGGCTCGCATACGAAGTCTTTTATTGATATCGGTTAACTCTTCTTGAATCAAACGTTGTGTCTGACGCATTATGACAGAATATAATAAGGGTAAAAAGATTGAATAGTAATGAACAGAATCCTCAACAAGCAGTATAACTCTCACCAAGCCGATCTCAGTATCATAAGCTACATTCTGTTTATCCTCAACATTCTTAACCATCGCTAAGAACAGTTTTGTGTCACCATTCCAAATGAAGACGTCATCAATGCAATCCATGTCTTGTTTATGACTTTCAATAATTGCCAGATCTGATTGTACATTCAATAAGAGTAGTATCGGTAATTCTGGATTATGCTTCTTAATCAGTTTACTCAATTCAAAAGGCCCTATTTCTCCTATTCTCATCATAAGAATGACTAAATCATAATCATTCTCCTCTAATTTATGCAAGGCATCTTTGCCTGAAGGAACACTTGTTACGCGGGGAGCTGTACTGAGATTGAGTTGCCTGTATTCACCAAAAATCTGTTCTGAGAGACGACCGTCTTGCTCAAAAATAAAGGCATCATAAAAGGTAGAGACAAGTAAAATTTCCTTGATTTGCTTATGCATCAAGTTATGAAAGATATCTTCACCAAATTTAAATTTATTGTAATAGTAGTTCAGTTCCTGCATCTTCATATGCCAGATCTCCATCTTATGGGTAATAAAATTACATTATTGATATACTGAAATCAAGTCTCGTCATTTTGTAAATAAAAAAAGCCAAAATGCTTTATACTTGTTTTGCAGGATATAGATGAAGGGTTTTTGAGATTACAATTACCAGTAGCAAATTCTCTCATAGAAGTGAATATTCAATGATCTCCTCAACAAGTTCAGGAAATGATATTCCTACCTGTTTAGCTGCCATTGGTGTAAGACTGAGTGAGGTCATGCCTGGCAGAGTATTGATCTCTAAAAAATAAAAATCTTTCCCATCATAGCGAAAATCGATACGAGCATAGGCACGACAGCCAAATGTCTTGAATAACTTTATACTCATATCTTGTATTTTGTTAGTTTGTTCGTTAGATAGGTCAGCAGGTGTTTCATAGATCGTTTTGCCAGCAGTGTATTTATTTTGATAATCATACCAGCCGTCTTTAACTTTGATCTCAACAACAGGGAGAGCTTTCTTACCGAGGATAGAGACTGTCAATTCCGAGCCCTCAATATACTTTTGAATAATTACCTTTGTACTATATTGGAAAGCTTCTTGAATAGCTTCAATCAGATTGTTTGGATCTCTTAATATAGTAATTCCTACTGAAGAACCGGAATTGTTGGGTTTTACAACCAAAGGTAAAACTAAATTATCGACGAATTTCCAATTCTTTGGAATGCATTCATCAATAACAAGATACTCAGGAACTTTTATACCAATTGAATATGCTAAGACAAAACTAAGATGTTTATCCATGCAGAGTGAGCTGGCATTCATATTTGAACCGGTGTAAGGAATATCAAGCAAGGACAAAAATGCTTGTAATGTGCCTTCTTCTCCTACTCCACCATGCAAACCAATAAAAACTATATCAGGTTTGATGGAGAGGATTCGTTCTCCTAATTGAAGATAATTGGTAAAATTAGCTGGATCAAGGGGTATAGTCTCATAACCCAATTCATTTAATGCTTTATGTATTTCAGCAGAGGATTTCAGTGATATTTCACGTTCTTCAGAAAAACCACCTTGTAATAAAACTACTTTTTTTACCATCTAAAACCTCTGACAAAGTATTTTCACTTTCATCCGATGAGTCAAGTAAATAATTTAAGTAAGATAGTAAATCTTAATTAAATTATCCTTGACTGAGATAATGTTGATTGTTTTCCTTCACCTTATTAATTGAGCAGGATAATCAATGAAGAAGTTATTCGCCGAAGAGACAGTTCTTTTCATGAGTTTGGTAAAGTGGTTTTTTTTGGCAGCAATTATTGGTATAATAGTTGGTATATCAACTGCAATATTTTTAAAAAGTCTCGAATGGGGAATAGGTATTGGGCAACAGCAAGCAAGATATTTTATCCTACTCCCCGTATCTTTATTTCTTAGTACTCTTATCATAAAAATCTTTGCTCCGGAAGCAGGTGGACATGGAACTGAGAAAATTCTGGAAGCAATTCATAAGAGGTCAGGGCGAATAAATGTAGCAGTTGTACCAATTAAACTGTTAACAACGGTTATCACTATAGCTAGCGGTGGTTCAGCCGGGAAAGAAGGACCAGCTGCCCAGATAGGATCAGCCCTATCCTCGCTTCTTGCAGATGTATATAGATTCAATGACAGAGAGAGAAGAAAGTTAGTCGTTTGTGGTATTAGCGCCGGCTTTTCAGCTGTTTTTGGCACCCCAATAGCTGGTGCAATTTTTGGATTAGAAGTACTGGTTGCAGGAATGATAGTTCACGAAGATCTGTTTCCCTCTTTTGTAGCCGGAGTAATATCATTTCAAGTAGCAAATATTCTGGGGATTCATTATTATTATAACCACATTCAAATTTCTCCCATCTTTAACCATTATCTGTTCTTTATAGTTGTCGGAGCCGGTATTTTCTTTGGTCTATGTTCATTGTATTTTATCGAGATAATTCATCTTGTAAAAAAACTAGCTGATAAAATAAGGATCTGGGAACCGTTTAAAGGTCTAATCGGTGGCCTTATATTAATAGGATTGGTATATCTGTTTTCTTCAAAAATGTTTCTGGGATTAGGTACAAGTACTATTGAAAGTACTCTCCATGGTGAAAGGATTATCTGGTATGCTTTTCTGGTAAAAGGTTTGTTTACTGCCATAACTTTAAGTTTTGGAGGTAGTGGTGGCGTTATAACTCCGATTTTCTTCATAGGAACTGCTGCCGGTGCTTTTTTTGCTCAGTTGTTTGGTCTCGATGTTCCCACTTTTGCTGCTATTGGTCTGGTTGCTTTACTATCAGGTGCAACAAATACACCTATCGCCTCAAGTATTATGGCAGTAGAGTTATTTGGACCTACTATAGCTCCTTATGCAGCACTCGCTTGTATAATAAGCTTTTTGATGACGGGTCATAGATCTGTTTATCCATCTCAAGTGTTGGGAATACGGAAATCTATGTCTCTTAGTGTTGATATCGGAATGGATATGGAGAAAATCAAAACAACTATACAAACAAGAGATCGAAGTTTTATAGGAATTCTGCTAAAAATTTTACATAGATTCCAGAAAAGTCGTTTCAATGGCAATGGAGATTCGTCAAATGAGAAGAAAAACTGAAGTTAGTCGAAAAAATTGCCCTCTAAGATCTGCTCAAATGTACGTTTAGTTTTTAAATCCCGTAATCTCCTATAAATGCGTAAGTTCTGATCATCTGTTATTAATTTCTCTTTCCTGAGGAATTGCGTCCATAATTGTAAATTAAAACGAGTTGTCTTATCAAGCTTGTTAACATCTGCTAACCAATCTCCATCAGTATTACGCCTATGGCAATATATCCAACCCTTTTCTATAAGATCTGAGATTATTGTCTTAGTTGCTTCACCTTCCATTTCATTTGTATCACTATACTTGGCATATATTATTTGCATTTCATCTATAGTATAACCGAAAAATAGAGGGTCTCTAACTATTGTTATAACAGGATGCTTCTCAATATCAATTACTATCCCTTTGGGACTTATCCAGTATTCCATTATCATATGAAACCTCCTGTTACATTATCTGGAAACATACTACTTTCTCTATCTTCATAATAATGTAAAGCTGAAAAGTAATATGGCAAAGAGAAAAGCCCTATAATAGCTTTAGAATTTCATACCTCAAACCAAAAATACATTTCTTCTTGACATGGTGGATTACTTAAATATTTAGGTAATTAGTTAAATAATTATGGTGGATGGATATGAATAATGATAGCGTATTTAAGGCATTATCTGATGAAAATCGCAGAAAGATAATCAAGCTTCTACGAAAAAATGAAGAGATGACAGCGGGGGATATTGCTGATAAATTTGCTATATCTAAACCGGCTATTAGTGAACATCTGAAGATATTGAAGAATGCTGGATTGGTTTGTTCAATCAAGAAGGGACAATATGTTGAGTATTCCTTAAACACCAGTGTTTTTGAGGAGATATTAGAGTTTTTCTTAGCTTTTTTAAAAGATTCAAAAAGAAAGGAGAATTGATATGGAGAGAATCAAACGTTTTAAGTGGTCTATATTGATAATAATAATTCATCTTATTATAGTTTTATATTTCAATGTTATATTGAGCTCTGATGTTTTGATACCGCGTCAGTGGGATTATAAAGGGGATATAGCCTATTCAGGAAAAGGCTTTGGATTGTGGTTCTTATTGAACTTGAATGCTTTTTTGGTCTTAGCTTTTGTCTTGTTTCCTCTTTATTCACCACGATATCGAAGAAATCCGGGGAGATTTGATTCTATACTACCCAATCTAACATTTATTGTGAGTTTTTTCCTGATGATCATTCATTTGTATATGCTTTTATGGGCAATTGACTTTCAATATTTGAAGGGTGAAAATGTGATCTTCGTCTTGATTGGTTTGTTGTTTATATTCTTGGGTAATATCTTACCCAAGATACCTTCAAATTTCTTTGCCGGTGTCAGAACACCTTGGACTTTAACATCTGAAAAGAATTGGCATAAAACTCATCGGGTCAGTGGTTTTGCCTTTGTCATCGGGGGTATTTTAATGATCATACGCGGTTTTATTCACTTCACATCTACTTTATCATTGATACATACTTTCGGGGTTTTAGGATTTCTATTATTCTACCCGATCATCTATTCCTATACTGTTTTTTTGCAAGAAAAGAAAGAAAAGAGAGGAGGGGAAAAATGAAAAAAATTAAAACCTTGGTCTTACTGTTCTGTTTAGTGTTGTTATCAATATCTGGGCTATATTCAAGCAATAGTCAGTATATTGGCTTTTGGATTGGTGCAATAAGAGTTATGGATACTGAATTAGAGATTCATTTAGAGATTAGTGAAAAAGATGATCAATTTATTGGCTTATTGTCAATACCACAACAATTGCAAAAAGATTTGGAAGTATATGATTTAGATATAAGCTTTCCTGAAATAGAGTTTAAACTCGATGTTGGGACAATTGCTGCTTTTTCCGGGATTATGCAGAAGGGATATATCAGCGGAACCTTTTCTCAAGCAGGAGTAAATGGTCTGTTCCATTTGATTAGAGGAGAGAAGAGTGTTATTAGAGATTCCAGTATTGAATTCGGACCATTAGAAGGAGAAACTGAAATATCTGTTGATACCAATAAAGGAATCTTATATGGTAGTTTAGTAATACCAGATAGAGAAGCAGAATTTCCTTTGGTCATTATTGTTGCAGGTTCGGGACCGACTGACAGAGATGGTAACAATCCACTCATATCCGGTAAAGGTTACTTCTATCGTCAGATTGCTGAGGAATTAAGAAATACCGGGATCGCAACTCTTAGATATGATAAAAGAGGTGTGGGCAAGAGCCGAGAAGCACATATAGATGAAATTGATTTAAAAATAGATAATTATGTATTGGATATTATCAATTGGTTAGAACTATTAAAAGAAGATTTGCGTTTTTCTTCGATCATTTTATTTGGTCACAGTGAGGGATCGTTGTTAAGCATTTTAGCAGCACAAAGAGAGGAAGTTTCAGGATTAATATCAGCAGCAGGTGCAGGTAGAGATATGGCTGATGTATTATTAGAACAATTTGCCCGACAGCCAGAACCCTACAAATCAGAAGGAGAAGATATTATTTCATCATTACGTAGAGGTCAAGAAGTGCCTGAAGTTAGTAAAGAATTATATCCAGTCTTTCGACCTCAGATTCAACCATATTTAATATCCCAGATGCAAATTAATCCTTCTTCAGAGTTATCGGAATTGGATATTCCCATCTTAATAATTCAAGGAACAACCGATCTACAGGTAGGAGTAGAAGATGCCCAAATTCTTGCAAGTAGCAACCCTAAAGCTGATTTGATGATAATCGATAACATGAATCATGTATTTAGATCATCTTCAATGAATATGCAGGAGAACATAAGTACTTATGGTGATCCTGATTTGCCATTATCAGATGGATTTATAATGAGTATAATAGAATTCATAAATAAACTTAGGTGATTATCTATAGTATCAGTGCATTTTTATGAGGGAGAGGATATTGAAGAATTTGTGATATATCAAAATATAATAACAGATTAAAGTAACTCTAACTATTGTTTTATAAACTCTTCGACAAGAACTATACCTCCCCAAACACCTGCTTTATTCTTTAATTTTGCTTCTTTGATAACTACACGATTTCTTTGATATTCATTAAGAAATGACCTAATTGATTCTTTAAGCGGACTGATAGAAAAACTAGGACATTCAGTCAAACCGCCACCAATTATAATCTCCTGAGGATCTATAATAGTGACAGCATTTGCAATAGCTATACCGAGCTTGTCATATATGCTTTTTATAAATGAAGAGTACTCGCGATTCTCTTTACTTGTTTGGAGAATTAGCTCAATACTTTGTATTTTACTAAACATTGATTTAGCTTTCGCTTCAATAGCGGGAATTGATCCATAAGCTTCAAGACATCCTCTTTTCCCACAAAGACATTGAATCCCATTTTGTTCAATGATTGTATGACCTACTTCGTTAGCAGAATTATGTGCTCCGTGATATATTTGTTGATTAACAACAAAGCCACTTCCTATACCTGTTCCAACAGTTATTCCTAATAGCGATTGAGTACCGTTCTCTCTATCTGACTCTCCAAAAGCCATTAGATCGGCATCGTTCTCAACTATAACAGGTATGTTAAATTTGTCTTCAAGAAATGTTTTTGGATTAGCTCCAACCCAGTTGTTCAGGTTTGGACAATTGCCAACGACATCACCTGTTAAATGGTCAATAAAACCTGGAGTACCTAAAGCAATCCCCTTTAAAGAATTAGATTCTTGGATTTTCCCTTTTATATGATGAATAGCAGAACTTAGAAGACTATACAACTCTTCACGTCCTCTATTATAATGGCTTTTGTGATAGGATGCTTTTAATCCATCTACGCTATTGCCATATCCGTATTTAAGAGATGAACCTCCTAAATCCAAACCGGCAAAGATATCCATATAAGTTATTTTTTATCTTTCAGAGTCGAGTGAACTGATTCAATAAAATCTTCAATATTATAAGGTTTTTCAACTTTACTGATAAAGCCGAATTTTTGCGGGTCTGCCATAACAGGATTGTCTAAATAACCGCTTGTGGCAATGGCAACGATATCCGGATATTTTTCACTCAAAATTTTTAATGTTTCTAAACCACCTAATTCACCCGGGACAGTAAGATCAAAGATAACCAGATCAAAAGGTTCACCTTTAAGATATTCTTCTTCAAATATTAGAAGGGCTTTCGATCCGTTAGCACAATTCACTACAGTATATCCTAATTCTTCCAGAGCATCTTTCACAGTATCAATGATTATAGGATCATCGTCCATAATCAATATTTTACTTTCATATTTCTCTGCTACTTCTTCTTCAGAATCAAGATCGTGGATTGCTGATTTAGATGCTGGTAAGAAAACATTAACGGTTGTTCCTTCACCAGGAACCGAAGAAACATCTATGCTACCATGATGCTTGTCGATTATTGAATAAGCAGTTGCTAAACCCAAACCACTACCTTGTTGTTTGGTTGTAAAGAAGGGATCAAATATCCTATCTAAATAACTTTCAGGTATTCCGGTTCCTTCATCTATTACTGTAATTTTAACATAATTAGCTGTTTTACTAGTCCATTCAGGAGCATTAGAACCGGGAATATTCTCTCCCTTAATGTTTATTACTCCACCATCGGGCATGGCTTGCATAGAATTGATCAATATGTTATTAAAGACTTGCTGGATTTGTGTTTTATCTATATCACATAGCCATAAATCTTCAGGGATTTCTATATTATAACGAATTTTCGAGCCACTCAGTACGAACTTAGCTGTTTCATCCAAAATATCTTTTATATAATGAGGCTTTTTATCCGGAACACCACGACGTGAGAATGTTATTAACTTATCAGTTAAACTTGTAGCTCTTTCATAAATACCTAATGCTCTAGATAGGTATTGAGCAACTTTTTCCTTAGAGTTGTGGAATACCATTGCCATCTCGATATAACCAAAAAGAGTACTCAAAAGATTATTAAAATCATAAGCAATACCTGCTGCTAATGTTCCCAGTGACTCTAACTTTTGTGATTTTATTAACTCTTGTTCTTTACGTTTTTTGGCAGTGATATCATGGAAGACAATAATATCACCAATAATAATGTCTTTTTGGTTAAGTATAGGGCTGCTGTTTACATAAATATTTCTCTTTCTACCATCTTTAGTTAGTATAATTGGATTATCAGTAACACCACTTATCTTATCTGGTTCAATAACTTGTAAAATAGAATTATCTGATGGCTTGTTAGACTGTTCATCAAATAAGACTATCACCTTATCTATATGATCACCTTGTACATCTTGTGATTTCCAACCAGTAAGTTCTTCAGCCGCTTTATTCATTAATGTAATCTTGCCTTCCGTATCCATGGCAATAACACCTTCTCCAAACCCTTCAAAGATTGATTGAAGTTTATCGGTTTCTAATTTTTGATCCAACTCAATCTTCTTAAAAGGGGTTATATCTAAAATCATGCTGAATTTTGCTTTTTGGTTATTTTGCCAAGAGATAATCTTCTCAGTTACCAAATAGTAACAATCTAAGTCAGGATCATAATGTTCCCATCTGTTTGTGGTACCGTCATGAAGAAAGTTTTTGCTATAATCTATAACAAATGGATCTCTGCTTTCTCTTAATGCCTGATAACATTTATTGTTGATAGCTTTATCAGCTATAAGTTGCTGTGTAAACTTATTGGTAAATAGAATTTGATGTGACTTGATATCTGAAACATAGATTATCTCATCAATATTGTTAGATAGCTCTATTAATAGTTTGTTGTTAACTCCATGCTTATCTGAAAACTCATCAATCTTTGACAGATCAATGTCAATAGAGAAAAATTCTGACTCGTCATGAGTATTCTGGATCTTAGTATAATAAGAGAATACTCTTATACTGGTATCCTTTTTACCTTTGTGAATAGTTTCTTGTGGAGGGATCGTTTTCCCATTTTTCAGCCATCTATCAAATGCTTCGATAAACTTCTCTCTTTGCTCGGGTAATAGTAGTATGTCATCTATTTTAGAGCTGATTATCTTTTCTTTTTTGTATCCGTAGATATCTTCACATGCGTCATTACAAAAGACGATCCTTCGATTTCTGTCCCAACCCATAATAGCAATATTAGGAATTCTCTCCAATAAACTGCGAGCTCTATGTTCACTTTCGGTAAGCTTATTTTCAATTTCTTTTTGTGCTGTCACATCTCTAATTACTGCTAAAACAGAATATTTTCTACCCTCTTCATCTAGTTCTCTAATTAAGTTAGCTTGTAAATAATACGAACCAGTTTCCCCTTTAAAGAAGTAAACTCCATCCTTACTCTCTCCTGTATCCATAACTTCTTTTATGGCTCTTTCCCAGCTATCCAATTCTGATTCAAATCCCGGGAATTGGGAAGTAATATCTTTTATTGTCTTACCTATAAGATCGGCTGGGTCGAGATTAGTATATCGAGACAGAGCTGGACTGACAAAAGTATGTCGAAGATGTTTATCAAATCTGATAATGATATCTGGATAATTCTCTAACAAAGAGCAATATTCTTTTTCTTTTTCCTGTAGTATTTTCTCTCTTTGTCTGAGTTCAATTATAGTTTGAATTAGTTTCAAAGTGAATCCACTGATAATAGCTATGAACGACAAACCGATTATGAACGGTAGTACTGTAATACTTCCCTCTGCTCTCAAAAAAATGATATAAGTAACAAAAAGAGGGACTAAAAGAAAAACAGCGATTTTGTAAGCAATAAAGCTATTTTGTTTTTTTAAACTTGTTCCTCTTCTTCTTTTTAAATTAGATGCTCTTTTTTCGCTCATACTAATTCCTTAGTTGACCTCCGTTTATTCGTAACATGTGCTATAGCTGTGAAGCAAATGACAAATATAAAAAGCTTAAGAAAACAGGCAATATATTTTTCCCTGAGAGTATTTTTATGAAGAATGTGAGCTAATGAAAAATCAAATTACAGTGCTGAAAATGAAGACACAACAATCCTGATCAGCGATCATGTTCAATAAGTTTGATAGTTTGGTTTCAATTTGTGAGGTTTGCTTGATTTATTACTAACAACAGGACTAACTCTTTAATGTCTTTTCCTTATAGTTTGCTTGAAGTTCTCGAAGAAAGTTTTATAAACCATTGATATAAAACCTGGGTCAGTAGGAGAGAAGCATTCAATTTTCTTGACATGAGAATCATAGTTAGTGAGTTGACAGAATTAAGGAATAGAATTATGAAAAAAAAGAAAAAAGTAGTTCGTAAGAAGCATTGGGTTCAGGATTGGTTAGAAGCTATTCTCTTTGCCTTTGTTGTAGCGATGATCATTCGCAACTACACCTTCCAGAATTTTAAGATACCAACAGCATCGATGGAATCCACGCTGTTAATTGGAGATTATCTTGTAGCCAACAAATTGAAATATTATTTTACTGAGCCACAAAGAGAAGATATTGTAACTTTTCGTTATCCAGCTGATCCCGAGGAACCTGAACCACGAGATAGATATGTTCGTCTGATTCCACCAATATATTGGAGTAAAGATAAAACATTTTTTACCTACTATGAGAAAAAAAATGTAGTTAAAAGAGTTATTGGTTTGCCGGGAGACACGATTCATATTGTTGATAAAACTGTCTATATTAACGGGGAGCCTCATTATGGTGGTTATGAACAATTTACAGCTCCAAGAGCATATCTGAGGCCAACTTATGGTCCTGTAGAAGTCCCAGAGGGAAGGTATTTTGTCTTGGGTGATAATCGAGATTATAGTGCCGATAGTCGTCATTGGGGTTATTTAGACCGAAAGGATATCACAGGAACTCCGTTATTCATCTTTTGGTCCGTAGGCAGAGATGGTATCCGTTGGGAGAGAATCTTTACCAGTATTAGATGATTAATTCAGTATATCTGCATTACCCCTTTTGTCTTCGTAAATGTGGATACTGCAGCTTCTATTCGGTAGAGTATAATAGAGAAATAAGCAAAGAGTATCTCAAATTTATAAAACAAGAAATCAAAAAATATCATCAAATAGTTAAGATCAAACCCCGGACAATATACTTAGGGGGTGGAACTCCGAGCTTAATGGATATAGAAGATATTCAGAATGTTATTGAGTTGTTTGATTTATCTTGTTTGCATGAGTTTACTATAGAAGTCAATCCTGCAACAGTAAATTTCGCAAAGTTAACAGCATATAGAAAATGTGGTATTAACAGAATAAGTTTTGGGATGCAGTCTTTTATCGATAAAGAGTTAAAATTATTAGGCAGGTTGCATAACAGACAAGATAATTATCAATCATTCTCGTTAGCCCGGGACAGTGGTTTTAATAATATATCTTGTGATCTAATATATGGTTTACCCAATCAAGAATATAAAGACCTTCGATTTAATCTGGTTAAGGTTATAGAACTGAAACCCGAACATGTCTCAATGTATTGTCTAAGTCTCGAAGATGATGCACCATTAGCCAGAAATGGGACTAAATTGCCCAACGATGAAATTACAGCAAAGTTCTATCGTTGTATAGTAGAAACATTGGTAAAAGCAGGTTATAAGCATTATGAGATATCCAATTTTTCGAAGCAGGATTTTATGTCACAGCATAATCTAAATTACTGGAAGAATGGAGAATACATCGGCTTTGGGTGTAGTGCCCATAGTTACGTAGATAATTACCGTTATCACAATTCATCTGATCTAAAATCTTATTATTCAGAAGTGCTATCTAAAACAATTTTTCCTAATAAAGAGAAGCAGGACGAAGCAATTAAGAAGAAAGACTTTGTTATCCAGGGTTTAAGGATGACTAAAGGTCTTGATTTAGAGAGCTATAAGAGATCTTTTAGGGAAGATTTCTTAACTCGATATCACAAAGGTATAGACAAACACAAAAAATTTCTTAAAATTAATAATGGCTATTTAAAGTTAACAACAGAAGGTTTTTTTGTTTCCAATGAGATAATTATCGATTTAATAGACTGATAAGAGGTTACAAATGATTTTATTCAAGGTAATCATACTGATAGTAATCGTTTTTCTAGCAGTTAATCCTTTATTTTCTGAGTTACTAATCCCAATGGACGGAGCTCAAACAGATCATCTAAAGGCATATGGAATAGCTTTTTATGCGTTAACAAAGGATATAAATGTCCAATGGTTATTAAACTATCGAGGTGGTTCTTTTCTGATTCCTGACTCGAGAGAAATTGAAGGCATTTGTAATATACGAGGAGTTAGATTTGAAAGAGTCTCTTCATCAGAAGTTACAAATATCTATTCTATTATCAACGAAGCAAATATGGACATAGTGGTTTTAGAAAAAGAACCCCAAATAGCTATCTATACTCCGCCAAATTCTCTCCCTTGGGACGATGCAGTTACTTTGGCATTGACTTATGCCGAAATTGACTATGATACTCTATGGGACGAAGAGGTCTTACTAGGTATGCTTGACGACTATGATTGGTTACATCTTCACCATGAAGATTTTACTGGTCAATACGGCAAGTTTTATGGTAGTTACCGTACTGCTGCATGGTATCAGGAAGATGTAAGAATCAATGAAGCCATGGCTGCACGATTAGGATATCAAAAGGTTTGGCAATTGAAACATGATGTTGCTGATAAGATTAGACAATATGCCAAGAATGGTGGTTTTCTGTTTGCTATGTGTGCCGCAACAGAAACTCTTGAAATTGCCTTAGCTGCATATGGGATTGATATAGTTGAAGCTTCCTTTGATGGTGATGGAGTTGATCCCAATTACAAAAGCAAATTAGATTTTTCACGTACTTTTGCCTTTGAGAATTTCACGCTTACAACTAATCCTTATATTTATGAACACTCAAGTGTCGATGCCAGTAATTATGCTAGATTGAGAGGTCCTGAACAGGACTATTTTGTCCTCTTTGACTTCTCTGCCAAGTTTGATCCTGTACCTACTATGCTCACCCAAAATCATACTAATACAGTAAATGGTTTTTTAGGTCAGACTACTTCCTATCATATGGAATACATAAAGAGCAGTGTAATTATTTTAGGAGAATCACCAGGTGAAGATGAAGCAAAATATATCCACGGTAATTTAGGAAATGGTACTTTCACTTTCTATGGAGGGCATGACCCGGAAGATTATGCACATCGTATTGGTGACCCTGAAACAAATCTATCATTACATAAGAATTCTCCAGGGTACAGATTGATTCTTAACAACATACTCTTCCCTGCTGCTGAAAAGAAGAAACTTAAAACTTAATGAAGTCTCTGATTTTTATATTCCAAATCAATCGTATAAGTTCAGGGGATTAAATGTTGAGTATCTATTAACGAAAAGATATGTAATTTTAAGAAAGTTTTTATGAGTACTGATGTTGGCTCATTTCCTTGATAAAAAAAGGTTTGACAAGAAAACCTTTGTCTATTTTAAATAATTATCTATGGTTCATACTATAAACAATATGGAGGATAAGTGAAATGAAAAAACACTTGATTTTGGCTATTCTGATGGTTTTCGTTCTTGGTGTTGTCTATGCTGACTCAATTATGACACCTCATTCGGGAGTAAACGCATTTGAGGTTGCTAGTCTCACAGGGCAAACAGCAAATTTACGAGGATCATTAAGAAATGAGCAAAATGTTTTAAGGGAAGAGACAGTATTCTATATGCAAGATTTTGAAAGTGGTTGGAATGGTTGGTATTCCGTTGATGGAACACTACCCGCTGCAATGTGGCATTTAACAGATTGGAATGCTTATGGTGGAGTAGGTTATTCTTGGTGGATGGGTGATCCTGAGATCGGTGGATATAGAAATCTGCAGTATCTAGCTTTAGATACCCCTGAGATTGCTGTTACAGCAGGTAATAGCACGTTAACTTTTAAGTTGAATTATAATATGGAACCCCCCGAAACATATCAACAATATGACGGTTGGGATGGAGCAAATATTCGTATTTCTACTGATGGTGGGAATACATGGACAGTTATCAATGGTACTCCGGCTTATAATTGTACATCAATGTACAGTTTCGGTGTTTCTCATGGAGAAGGTGTTGGTGTACCCGGTTGGGGTGGCAGTTCTGATGGTTGGGTTGATGCCTCTTTTGATCTGAGCAGCTATGTTGGACAAAATGTAAGAATAAGATTTGCTTTTGCATCAGATCCTGCCGCTGACACAACAGAAAATCCTTCCTGGTTCGGTATCATGGTTGACAATATAGCGTTAGGAGCATTTGATCATGATTTTAATGACAATCAAACACACGGTATGGTAGCTTCCAGTGTCGTTCCTGTCGGTGGAGATTTATGGCATATCGGAACTCCAACTCCTTTACCACCATCACCACCGCATGCAGCAGTATGTCAAAATGATCAAGGATCTTACGATGGCTTAATGATGAATTATCTGGTTTCAGAACCAATAACTCTACCTTCAAGTGGCGATATTAGGGTCGACTTTATGGTCAGAGGGGCTGTAGATGGAGATACAAATCTTTTCCCAAATTGTGACTATTGGGGTTGGGAAATATCTCCTGATGCCGGCTTCTCATGGTATGCAATGAGTAATCCGTATAATATTCCTGGAGATCCAAACTATGTCTATATTGACGTACCAGATATGTGGACTTCTATGATATCTGCCTATTCATTAGACGGTTATATTTCTGAGTATGCCGGACAGACGGTTCAGTTCAGAATATTCTTGAGATCGATAGACCACACCCCAGTTGGTGAAGGTTTGATGATCGATAACTATACTATCTATCATTCAGAGTATCTTCCTGTTCCAATTAATCTAACAGCCGAAGCTGAAGGGCAAGAGGTTAACTTATCTTGGTCACCTCCCGGAGCTGGCGGTTCAGAAGGTTGGATTCATTGGGATGATGGTATTAATTTTGATGGTATAGGTTTGACTGCAGATGGAACTTTTGATGTTGCTGCTTTCTTCTCCCGACAGGATATGGAGCCATATGTTGGTGGTTATATAACTACAGTTAAAATATTTCCCAGATCTTCTGTGGCTACAACTTCATACGAATTATATATTTGGAAGGGGGTAAGTGGTAATGAAGTAGTTTATAATCAAGCTTTGACAGGACTCACTTTCAATCAATGGAATGAATTAACTCTTACTGAACCTGTTTATCTTGAGTTTGGACAAGATTATTGGGTGGGGTATAATGTAGAGCATGTAGCAGGAGAGTTTCCTGCTGGCTGCGACTCAGGTCCTCATGTTCCTGGCAAAGGTGATATGATTAGAATGGGAGCTGGTGGATGGCAAAGCTTATACACTGCTTCTGGTGGTGCTATAGATGCTAATTGGAATATTCAGGCATTAGTCGAGATCCTGGACATAAGAACTGGCGAACCTGTAGTTAAGCATCTGCAAAGAGAAGAGATTACCGGTTACAATGTTTATCACTCTCTTTCCTCTGGAGCAGGATACACAAGTATTGGAACAACAGATGCAACTGAGACAAACTTTGTACATCAAAATCCTGAAGAGGGAGCAGTTAACTACTATGTTGTTACAGCTCTTTATGGTACAAGTGAATCTGGGTACTCAAACGTAGCATCAGCATTTGTCATTCCGGCAACATCAGAGGAATTAGCTTATGATGACGGTACAGCTGAATCAGGATATAATGTAGGCAATAATAGCCATTTAGCAGTTAAGTTTATGCCGAATATAATCAATGAAGTACAACTAACTCACTTAAAGATATATGTTGAAACTGTTAGAACTGCGCCTATGGTTATAAAAGTGTGGGAAGATGAAGATGGCTTCCCCGGTGAATTTGCTATTGCACAGTTTGTTTTCCCAGCTAATCAGATACAGTTAGGTTGGAATATTATCCCGATACCGGAAGGAACACCTATTTATTTAGAAGATGGATATTTCTTTGTCGGTATTCTAGAATCTGCTAATTCTTCAGCTATTGGTGTTGATGAGGATAGTGTTGGAAATAGCTATATAAAGATCACTACGAATCCGTGGTCACAATTCCAGAACGGAAACTTCATGATCAGAGCAATACTAGCAGGATATTCCGATGTTGATGAGATATTGATCCCGAGTAATGACGTACTTACTGTAACCAACTATCCAAATCCATTCAATCCTGAGACTATCATCAAAATGAACCTTCCGCATGCATCTCATGTAAAATTGAGTGTTTATAATGTTAAAGGTCAGTTAGTAAAGGTTCTTGTAGATGACTATTTAAATGCTGGTACCCATCAGACAGTCTGGAATGGAACTGACAACAGAGGCATTAATGTCTCCAGTGGTCTTTATTTCTATAGTCTGGAGAGTGATGGACAGATCATCAACAGAAGAATGATGCTTTTGAAATAATAGTGTTAATCAATGCCAGCACCTACTTGTTTTCTAAGTAGGTGCTGGTTATAATTTTAAGGGGAATTAACAACATGTTAAAAATACTAATAAAGATAACTATTTTTACTTTGATGATCGGACTCCTTTCAGCAGAAGGTTTGCCTTTTATTGAAGAATATTTTTATCCACGATCTATTATTGTTGCCTTTTCGAGGGATGCAATAGGGAATAGATATGGGGAGATCGAATTTACTCGTAATGATGGTATTGTCGTTACCCACATGCAGAGTTTCAACCGCATAGCTGAAGAGTATCGCGTGGTTGATCTAGTGCAGATGCATCATTCAGTCACCCATCTTGATTGGCATGATAATGGGATCCATATCCAAAACATATACCGAATAGTTTTAGAATCCAATGATAACATAGAGAGTGCTCAGATTGCTTTAGTAAATGAGAAAGATATCTTGTTTGCAGAATACGAAACTATCAATAGGACAAGATTTATACCTAACGATCCTGAATATAATCTGCAATGGCATCATCCCAGAATTAGTATGCCTCAAACATGGAACTATGTACAAGGAAGCAGTGAGGTTATTGTTGCCATAACAGATACAGGAGTTAAGTGGAATCATCCCGATCTGGCAGATAATATCTGGATCAATGAGGCAGAACTACCCGGGATAACCATTGACTGGGTAAACGGTATGATCTATGGTGGAGACGGGATCGATAATGATGGTAATGGTTTTATTGATGATGTTATTGGTTGGGATTTTGTTGAGAACAACAATAACCCCTATCAGAATTTTCCAGGCAATGAACATGGGACCCATGTTGCCGGTTGTGCTGGAGCAGTAGGTAATAACAACATTGGTGTAACAGGTACTGCCATGAATGTCTCATTAATGTCATGTAAGGGAGCACCTTCAAATGCACCAAGTGGCGGAGTTCAGTATGCTTATCAGCAAGTACAGTATGCAGCACAATCCGGTGCTCATATTATCAATTGTAGTTGGGGTGGTCCCGGGAGTGGAACCTATGCCAACTCTGTAGTGAATTATGCTACTAATTTAGGTTCGCTGGTTGTTGCAGCCGCAGGCAATAGTAATATGGAACATAATGCATCGTATCAAGATTATCCGGCCGATGCCGTGAACGCTTTTTGTGTTGCAGCTACCGATCCAAATGATATCAAGGTAAATTTTTCTGACTATGGTGTACCAATCGATATATCCGCACCAGGAGTCAATATTCGTTCTACTTGGGGAAACAATACCTACTACTCAACAAGTGGGACATCAATGTCATCTCCTATTGTAGCTGGAGTTGCTGCCTTAGTTAAATCACTTCATCCTGAGATTCTGCCGTTAGATCTTAGAGATAGAATTATGTTTACCTCTGATTATATAGATGATCTTAATCCTGATTATGCAGGCTTATTGGGAGCTGGTAGGGTAAATGCTTACCGAGCTACCATGTATGATAAGATCCCACACCTTTCTATCTATCAACATACTTTACTTGAATATAGTGGTGACGGTGATGGTGTTCCCAATCCGGGAGAAGAAATAAACCTTATTTTTGCTCTATACAATGACCTATATTGGCTAACAGCTACAAGTGTAACTGCTACTCTTTCTACTGAAGCACCCGGTGTCGAGATCTTGATCGATACGGTAAGTTTTCCAAATATAGACGGTGGCTCTGTCGTTCTGAATACTACCAATCCCTTCCGTTTCACAACAGAGGCAACTTTATCAAATTTAACAATACCTTTCATACTTACGATCACTGCTAATCAGAGCAATCCATTCCCTTATGAAGCATCTTTTGATTATGAAGTTAAACTTTCTCTGCAGCAAGCCAATTGGCCATTTGCTCTATCCGGAACCTCCAACTCTTCGGCTCTGCTGCTCGATCTGGATGGTGATGTAAGAAGAGAGATCATCTTTGGTGATTCGCAAGGTGACTTATGGGCTTTAAAACATAACAAGACACCTTTACCGGGCTTTCCGGTTAATTTAGGTTCTAACATCAGTGCAGCAGTTGCCGCTGCCGATCTGAATAACAACGGCACTACAGAGATCATTGCCAACAGTCAGACAGGACTGATCAACTGTGTAAACCCGAGCGGTGATATTCTCTTTCAATATAATGCTGGTGGTCAGCTACGTTCTAATCCAATGTTGGTTGATGTCAATAATAACGGCAACCTGGAGATCGTTGCCTTGACGTTTAGCAATCCCCGCTTGATCATACTCAATCATGACGGCACAGATTTTCCCGGTTTTCCTGTAACTATTAGTGCAGCTGTTTTATCGTCCCCGGCATCAGCAGATCTGAATGGAGATGGGCATAAAGAGATCATCTTCAATACGAGTGGTGGTTCACTGCATGCTATATCAACAGTAACGGGAACCGACATAGATGGCTGGCCCAAGTCAATCGGTTCTGCTTCCT